>JAYTQI010000500.1:0-6150 GCA_043746825.1 Hyphomicrobium sp.
GCCCCAGCGTTAATGGGGTGTTTCATGAATGCTTGAGACGCGCCTTCAAGGCCAACAAATCGGCCCAAGCGAGTTGCTTGGCTGCGGGCGTTCGCAACAGGTAGGCGGGATGCAATGTTGCGAGCGCTGGAAAGGTGCGCCCGCCAATGCTGACATCGCGCCATTTGCCGCGCAGCTTCATGATGCCCTCGTTGACAGAAAAGAATTCCTTAGCGGCTGTGCCGCCCATGGCCAATAAAACGTTCGGCTCAACCAGCTCGATTTGGCGTTCCAAAAATGGACGGCAGGCGAGAGCCTCTTGCGGCGTTGGCGTGCGGTTGCCGGGCGGGCGCCAGTAGACGATATTGGTGATGTGGACGTCGGCCTCGCTCATCCCAATGGCTGCGAGCATCTTATCGAGCAGCTGCCCGGCGCGGCCAACGAACGGTTTACCTTCCAAATCTTCATCGCGCCCTGGCGCTTCGCCAATCAGCATCAAGCGGGCTTTGGGCGCGCCGCGATAAAAGCACAAGCTCTTGGCCGTGGCCTTAAGGGCGCAGCCGTCAAATCCCATGAGAGCGGCTTGCAGAGCGTCGAGGGTCATGACCGCGCGGGCAATGCGGCGGGCGTCGGTCTCGGCGGCGCCAGGGCCAAGCGGCGTTTGCGGGCGGGGTGATGATTCCAAGCGGGGGGCGGGTGCAGTAGGCCGTGCCGGGGCCGCAAAACCCGTTGAGGGGGCAGGCCGAGCAACGTCAGGTGCCGCCGGTGATTGCTTACGATCTGGCCATACGAAACCGCTTCCCGGCGATATTGAGCCGCGCGCCAGCCAATCGACAGGCGTATCGCCGAGGGCTGCATCCACGCCCATGGCGCGATACCAGTCGAGGAGAGCTAACAGGCCGCTTTGGGTGGAAGCTTCAATCATGGACGCGGACCATAGCCGCGATTTTCTGGCTTTGCACGCGGCGCGGCGCCGCTTTGACACCCAGCCTTGTGTACTTGACGCTTGGGCAGGCGGCACCTAATCGGGGTGCTCGAATTCCTAAAGAGGCAGAGTTCAAATGTCACGAAACGGCGCCGGATTGCCGCCACGCGAGGCGATGGAGTTTGATTGCGTGATCGTCGGCGCAGGCCCAGCGGGCTTGTCCGCCGCCATTCGCTTAAAACAGCTTGCAGCTCAGACCGGCAAGGACGTCTCGGTTGTGGTCCTGGAAAAGGGCTCGGAGGTTGGCGCGCATATTCTCTCTGGCGCCGTTATCGATCCTGTAGGCCTCAACCGGCTGATCCCTGACTGGAAGGCCAAAGGCGCGCCGGTCGATACCGAAGTCACCGAAGACAAGTTTTTGGTTTTGGGCCCTGCCGGCGATATGCGGCTGCCCAACTGGCCGATGCCACCATTCATGAAAAATCATGGCAACTTTATCGTCAGCCTTGGTGCGCTCACCAAATGGCTCGGCGAGCAGGCAGCCGAGATGGGCGTCGAGATTTATCCCGGCTTTGCAGCTTCGGAAGTTCTCTATGACGACGGGGGTGCGGTCACCGGCGTTGCGACCGGCGACATGGGCGTCGGGCGCGACGGCGAGATGAAAGACAGCTTCGTGCGCGGCATGGAGCTCAAGGGCAAATACACACTCATCGGTGAAGGCGCGCGCGGGTCGCTGACCAAGCAGCTCGTCAAACGCTTTGGGCTGGACAAGGGTCACGAGCCTCAGAAGTACGGCATTGGAATCAAAGAGCTGTGGCAGGTTACGCCTGAAAAACATCAGCGCGGTTTGGTGCAGCACTCATTTGGCTGGCCATTGGACAATCGCACGGGCGGCGGGTCGTTCCTGTATCACTACGGCGAGAACTTGGTGAGCGTAGGCTTCGTTCTGCATTTGAATTACGAGAATCCGTATCTGTCGCCCTATGACGAGTTTCAGCGCTTCAAAACCCACCCGGTTATTCGGGGTGTGTTTGAAGGCGGCAAACGCATCGGCTACGGCGCGCGCGCGATTACAGAAGGCGGCTGGCAGTCGATGCCGGATCTGGTTTTTCCGGGCGGCGCGCTTCTGGGTTGCGCGGCAGGCATGGTCAACGTGCCACGCATCAAGGGCAGTCATAACGCCATGCTGTCAGGAATCGCGGCGGCGGAAGCGGCGTTTGCGGCCATTCATGACGGCCGAGCCCATGACAAGCTGACCGATTATGAGTGGCGCGTGCGCAATGGCGAGATTGGGCGCGATTTAAAGAAGGTCCGCAACGTCAAACCGTTCTGGTCACGCCTCGGCACGGTTGCAGGCATTGGGCTTGGCGCCGCCGACATGTGGTTCAACACCCTTATTCCGGGCATCGGGCTCGGCTACACCCTGAAGCACGGTAAAACGGACGCGGCGAGCACCGGCACGGCTGGGCGGTTCAAGCCTATCGATTACCCAAAGCCCGACGGCAAGCTGACGTTCGACCGGCTGACCAGCGTCGCGTTCTCCGGCACCAACCACGAGGAGGACCAACCGGTTCATCTCAAACTTGCCGATCCGAATGTGCCGGTCGCTGTTAATCTGCCGGAGTATGCTGAGCCCGCTCAGCGCTACTGTCCAGCCGGGGTGTATGAAATCGTGCGCGATGACAAGGGCGCGCCGCGCTTCCAGATCAACGCCCAAAATTGCGTGCATTGCAAAACCTGCGATATCAAAGACCCGAGCCAAAACATTACGTGGGTTTGCCCCGAGGGCGGCGGGGGACCGAATTACGCAGGGATGTAAAAATATTCTTTAGCCCTCTGCAGGATGGGGCTAGGGAGAAAAAGCAGATTACGGCCATATCGCGGCACAGCTTGATGGCGCACAAAAAGAGCTATCCTCACAAATGTCGTTTGTTGCACCTTTTTAATGGAAAGCGTGTCGCCAAAGCCGTCTTAGGTTTGCTAGGCTGCAAGATGTCTGGAATCGTCATTGCGGATCCCGCGACGGCCGGAAATAAGGATTATACTCAATGCAAGCACGCCTTGATCGACTGGTTTTTCTCAGTTTGGGCGTGATTGCGCTCTTTGCATCCGGGTTTATTGGTGCCGCTCTTGCCCGCTCTCCCGATGAGCCGGCCGCCGCCAGTACCCACTCGTTGCTTGGCAACTATCTGGCAGGGCGTTTCGCCCGCACCCAGCAGGACACCGAGGACGCCGCAGATTTCTACGGCCGGGCGCTGCAGCGTGACCCAGGCAACGAAGTACTGCTCGAGCAGGCCTTCCAGATGGAAGTCATGGCTGGTAACTGGCCAAAGGCGCTGCCATTTGCAGAGCAGCTTTCGCAAGTTCAGCAAACCCATCGAATGTCACGCTTCCTGCTTGGCATCACGTCGTTCAAAGCTGGCGCCTATGCCAAGGCCGAAGAGCATTTCAAGGCCGCGTCGGAAAATCCGATTGGTGAGCTGACCAGCGCCATCGCTGTTGGCTGGACGAAGCTGGCCGCTGGCGATGCCACAGGCGCGCTCGCTGCCGTTGATTTGCCGAAGCAGCCGGACTGGGCGCAGTTTTATCTACGGTACCACCGCGCCTTGATGGCCGATATCGCGGGCCGCAAGGGTGATGCGAAGGCGGCGTTTGAGAAAATGTTCCGCCAGGACAGCCGGACCCTGCGGACAGCGCTCGCTTATGCTGAGCACGCAGCTCATCACGGCGACAACAAACTAGCTTTGACGGTTCTGAAAGAGCAGTTCGACAAATCGCAGGGCGACCCACATCCCTTGTCTAAGGATCTTCGCGACAAGGTCACGGCGAACCAGAAAATTCCGCTCCTTGTCAACAGCCCGGCTGAGGGGTTGGCCGAAGTCTTCTACGGCTTGGGCGAAGCGCTAACAGGCGAAGGTGGCGTCAGCCTTGGCACCATATATTTGCAGATGGCGCTATATGCGAAACCCGACCATGCGTTTGCCTTAGCAGCCCTTGCCAATGCTGAAGAAACCGGCAAGCGCTACGGTGACGCCATCGCGACCTACGAGAAAATTCCCAAAGGCACGGCACTGCAAAACGCCATCGACATTCGCAAAGCCTTTAACTTGAATTCACTTGAGAAGGTGGATGAGGCCAAGGATATTTTAGAAGCCCTGGCAAAAAAAGATCCCCGGGATGTCCGCCCGCTTGAAGCACTCGGCAACATCATGCGCTCGCGCAAAAAATATGCCGAGGCGGTCGATTATTTCACACGCGCTATTACAGTCATCGGTAAGCCCGACCAGCGCCACTGGAGCTATTATTATGCGCGGGGCACGGCTTATGAGCGGCTGAAAAACTGGCCCGCAGCCGAAGCTGATCTGAAAAAGGCGCTGGCTTTGGCGCCAGAGCAGCCGTTGATTCTCAACTATCTGGGTTACTCTTGGATCGATCAGAACAAGAATATGAAAGAGGGCATGAAGCTGATCGAGAAGGCCGTTCAACTCAAGCCCGACGACGGCTACATCGTCGATAGCCTTGGGTGGGCCCATTACAAGCAGTCAAACTACAAGGACGCGGTGCGCTATCTTGAGCGCGCGGTTGAGATTAAGCCAGAAGACCCGACTCTGAACGACCATTTGGGCGATGCGTTCTGGCAGGTCGGGCGTGAGCGGGAAGCCAAGTTCCAATGGAGCCAGGCTCTCTCTCTCAATCCCGAGCCAGAAGATGCCGAGAAGATCAAAGCCAAGGTTGAGAGCGGCTTGCCGGCCAAGGCTGAGGTCAAGGCTGTACCCAAAGACCGGCAAGCGCAACGTACGGAATCGATCCGCCGCAGAAGTGAAAACCGCACTGGCCCGCAGCGCCGCGTGCAGTAGGTCTTGAGATGAGAATTTATAAAAAGCGGGCGCTCAATGCGCCCGTTTTTTTGTTGAGGCGGCGCGCATGACGGTTCTGACTGAGTTTGCTCCAGCCAAGATCAACCTGACGCTTGAGGTGTTGGGGAAGCGGGCGGATGGCTATCACGAGCTGCAAAGCCTTGTGGCGTTTGCAGACGTTGGTGACGTTCTGACCCTTGACACTTTAAGGCCGCTCGGCGTGACAACTTCGGGTCCGTTTGGAGCAAGTATTGCAGGCGCTAATCTCGTTGAGACGGCGCTGCGGATGGTGGCGGGAGTGGATGAACGGTTAAAACTCGGCGCGGTGCTTTTGGAAAAGAACCTGCCTGTAGCGGCTGGCATCGGCGGCGGTTCGGCGGATGCAGCGGCGGTGTTGCGGCTGGTGCAGCGCGCCAATCCAGAATTCGCGCCGGACGTTGACTGGCTTGGGTTGGCCCGGCGCCTTGGCGCCGACGTTCCAGTCTGTATGGAAAGCCGCTTGTCCTGGATGACAGGGCTTGGAGAGCGGGTTGAACCTATCAAATTGAAGCCGCCATTTGCGATGCACGCCGTTATTGCCAATCCACTCATATCCGTTCCAGCTGATAAAACAGCGCAAGTCTTTCGCGCACTGCGCGCGCCGCAGCTACTTGAGGAGAAGGCGCGTGTAATGCCTCCAAAGGCGCGAAGTGGGACTGAACTTTTTCAGATCATCGCATCCGGGCACAACGGGCTCGAGCGCGCGGCGATTGAGGTTGTTCCAGTTATTGCGGATATATTGCGCGCGCTGCGCGAACTGCCGGGGGCACGCCTGGCGCGCCTATCAGGCGGCGGGCCAACGTGCTTTGCGATCTTTGAGAGTGCGGATGGGGTGGAGAAAGCACGTGCTCAACTTGCCGCCGCGCGGCCAAGTTGGTGGGTCGCGAAAGCGAAGTTGGGGTGAGTTTTTTTGCTATGCTGTCTGACCCTCCGGGTCTGACACCACTTAATGCGTCCGGCTGACACAAAAGCCGATGACTTGTTCTAGCGCGTCTTTTTCATGGCTATCGGGGAAGATTGCAAGCGCGTCGCGGGCGATGGCGCCGAATGAGCGGGCGCGCTCCATGGTGGCTTCCAGCGCCTTGTGGCGTTTCATCAATGAAATTGCCTGTTCCAGATCGCCGTCGTTGATATCACCATCGACAATGGTGCGGTTCCAGAATTGCCGTTCTTCCGCGCTGCCGCGCCGGAACGACAGTATCAGCGGCAGCGTAATTTTGCCTTCGCGGAAATCGTCGCCCGTTGACTTGCCAAGACGCTGGCTGTCGCCCGCATAATCAAGCGCGTCGTCAACAAGCTGGAAAGCGAGGCCTAGATTTTTGCCATACGAGCGCAGCGCCGCCTGCTCTT
>JAYTQI010000501.1:0-2800 GCA_043746825.1 Hyphomicrobium sp.
GAGCGCGTCGATAACCGGGCGCTCATCGGGGAAATAGCCCGCGATTTCTGTCAGATACCAGTAATACATGACAACGCCGAGCAGCGCCAAACCCGCCACCAGCATGCCGGTGATCGCGCCCGACTTGAAAGCAATCTCAAGCCCGCCTGCCAGCGACTTCGACGCCGCCTGCGCGGTGCGCACATTGGCGCGCACCGAGACATGCATGCCGATGAAACCAGCTATGCCGGAAAGCACGGCACCGATCAGGAAACCGATGGCAGAAGTTGAGGACAACAGATACCACATCAGCGCGAACACCGGCACGCCGACAATGGCGATGGCGGTGTACTGCCGGGCGAGATAGGCCTGCGCGCCCTCGCGGATGGCGCCAGCGATTTCCTGCATCCGCGCGCTGCCCTGGTCGGCTGCAAGCACCGACCGCGTCGCCCAGATGGCGTAAATGACAGACACGAGACCGCAGGCGATGACGAAAAACAATGGACTGAAAGACATAGCCTATTCCCAAGGTTTGCCCGAAAGATCCCCTCCCCGGGCCGATTGAGTGCGCGTGCGATTCGCGCCATGGCGCGCACCGACAACGTCGGCGGCGTGTATGCTGAATGACAGCCCAAAGGTCAAGGCAACGCCCCGATTTAGAAACATTTCCTGGCACGCCCGCTCGATTTCGGGTTAATGGGCAACTTGCCGCTTTCCGTCACCCGCCTGTCAGCTTTTCAATCCTGCGCCGTGTGTCATTGGCCTCGTCGCGCAGCCATCCGATAAACCTTAGAATCTGCGGGCGGGAGGCAGAATCCGTCCTTGTTCTAATCCGGTATGGATGCGGCGCCCCAAGGCGCTCCGACACGGGAAACGGCAGCTTAATTGATCCGGTCTCAATTTCGGGCAAAAGCAGAGACAGGCCGCATACCAGAAAACCGACATTTTGCCGCACGGCGTCCAGAGCCAGCCTTGCATTGGGATAACGCACTCCCCTGTCGGGGCCTTTCTTGCGGTGGCCATATGTCTCAAACCACTCTACCCACCCCGGTTGATTGCCGCCGTCCAGATGCGATTTCAGATGCAAGAGCGGCATTCCTTCCATCTGTCCCTCGGGATCGGCACCGGCGATGCGTCGTATATTGTCGGGTCCGGTAACCGGGACGATCACGTCTGCGTATAATGGTTCGCCTGGCGCCTCTCCGTAAACGATACGCAGATCGGGCGTGCCTATCCGCAACGGGACATCGCCAGCGCCGTTTATGCAAAACAGAATGTTCGGGTGCTCGTTGCGAAATTCAGGCAGCCGGGGCAAGAGCCAAAGGTCCGCCCAATCCGGATCGGCAACGATGTGAATTTCACTGATGCGCTGAAAATCGAGCGTTTCTGTCACGCGTTCCAGCGCATCGAATGCCTGGCGCAAGTCCGGCAACGCCCGGTCCAATTCCGGCGTTGGTATGAGCCCGGAACGGCCACGCAGCAAAAGGTCGGTTCCCAGATAGACTTCAAGCGCCCGAATGCGCTGCCCGACAGCTGCCGGGGTGATGGCCAAACGGTCAGCTGCCGCCTTCAGCGAACCTTCCCGGATCGCCATATCCAACGCCTGCAATGACTTGAGGTGCGAGATGCCTGACATTTGATAAAGATTATCTTTAGCTCACAAAATGTCAAGCATAGTAGCTAAAGATCAGCTTTATGACGCTAAAGAAAATTGAGTTAGGAGTTCGGCCACACGCGGCGCAGCATGTCTGCGGCACAACAGCCTCAACCATATCAGCAAGGATTGAACGACATGAAACGCTACATGATCGAACGCGAAATTCCCGGTATCGGCGACTTTTCGGTAACCGAGCTTTGCGGCGCGGCACGGGCCTCAAACAAAGCACTGGCCAGCATTGGGCCAAGCATCCAATGGCAGCATTCCTATGTTGCCGGAGACAAAACCTTCTGCGTCTACCTTGCCGACAGCGAGGAAGAGATCAAGCAGCATGCCGGCCTCAGCGGGATTCCCTTCGTTCGCATCACCGAAGTTGCGCAAATCATTGACCCGCTGACCGCCAATAATTGACCCGCTGAAACCGGGCCGGAGCAGCAAGCCAAGAGCCATCGGCGGCAAAACGCAACCAAACCGGGTAAACTTTGCAATCACGCCATCAGCGTTTGGGCTTTTCACAACCGTGAGAAGTCCAATACGCCCGGACCAAAGCATTGGCCTTGCGGCGCCTGCCGGCCCAATTCGCGAGGGGTCAATAGAACTGATCGATTTCATACGGCGCGAGAAACCGGCATCCTGCGCCAGACCAATATTCCCAAAGCTGCAAGACAAATGAACACAATAGGAAAAATGATCACGTTCACGGTGTTCCAGCCGAATCGTCCAAGATGTTGCCCGCAAGCAAAGTTGACGGCGCGATCGAGCCGAACAGCACAAAATCATGAAATCGTTGTACTTTGCCCTTCTCCGAAAGCCGGCAGGTCTCTGTGAAATGGGCAGTTGAGCCGATGAAGCCAAACTTCGGCCAAGGCCAAGCAGGACCAGCGAAGCCCAAAAATCCACAGCACGATGCCAGCTATGGCGATCAGCACGCAGGAAATCAGGATCAGAAGTCCGACGGCGATGATTTTCTCTTTTCCAAACCGCGAAATCAGCCTGCCGGTGAAGAAACTTGGGCCAACATCGCCAGCACATGCAATTGGATGCCAAGCGTCGCGTCATCGATGGAAACGTCAAGCTGGCATGGCGCGGCGGCGCGGCGTGAATCGATTTAGTTGCCTTGATTTCGTCCAGACGCTCAGGCCAGCGCGCTTCCGATAGCGCTTA
>JAYTQI010000502.1:0-2800 GCA_043746825.1 Hyphomicrobium sp.
CTCTCCACGATGCTCAAATCATTTGTCAAAGTTGGCAGCCTCAAAGTCATCGACGCCGGGGGCCGGACGCACATGTTCGACGGCAAAGCTGATGGCAAAGCCCCAAACGTCACCATGAAACTCACCGATCCCACGCTTTATAAAAAGCTGTTCTTCAATCCTGAGCTGCACGCTGGTGAAGCCTACATGGACGGCCGGATGTCGTTCCCGGATTCATCCCTGCGCGATTTTCTGACGCTCTTTTCCATGAACCGCTTGTCGCTCAGCGGTCAGCCAACACAGCGCGTATTGCGGAGTATCTCGCGCAGCTTGAAACGTTTCCAGCAGGCCAATCCGATCGGCAAGGCGCAGGAAAACATCGCCCACCATTACGACGTCGGCAACGCACTCTATGAACTATTCCTCGACAAGGAAATGTTTTATTCCTGCGCCTACTTTCGCTCCGATGACGACACGCTGGAAGCCGCGCAAATTAACAAGTGCCGGTTGATTGCGGCCAAGCTCAACTTGAAGCCCGGTCAAAAGGTCCTCGACATTGGGTCCGGCTGGGGCGGTATGGCGCGCTATCTCGCCAAAGTCGCCGACGTCGATGTCACCGGCGTGACACTGTCGAAAGAGCAATATGCACTCGCTGTTGAACGCACCAAAGCCGCAGGGCTGGAATCCCGCGTGCATTTTGAACTGAAAGACTACCGCCACCTCACCACCAAGTTTGACCGCATCGTCTCGGTCGGCATGTTTGAGCACGTCGGCGTCAAGCACTACCACGAGTTTTTCGCCAAAGTGAATGAGCTGTTGACCGATGACGGTGTCATGCTGCTCCACTCCATCGGTCATATGAGCCCGCCCGGCACCGCGAGCCCATGGATGCGCAAGTACATTTTTCCAGGCGCTTACTCACCCGCACTCTCGGAAGTTTTTCCAGCCGTTGAAAACAACAGCCTGTGGGTGACGGACTGCGAATTTCTGCGCCTGCATTACGCCAAAACGCTCAAGCACTGGCACGCCCGCTTTGAAGCCAACCGCGCCGCCATCGCCAAAATGTATGATGAGCGCTTTTGCCGGATGTGGGAATTTTATCTGATCAGCGCGGAGATGATGTTCCGCACCGGCTCCCAGGAAGTCTTCCACATGCAGTTAGCTAAAAAACGCGACGCTAGCCCGATTGTCCGCGATTACGTCACCGACACCCAGCGCGCTTACGAAAAGCTGGAGCGCGAGCAGGGAATGTGAGCAAGCGATGAACCGTAGGTTGGGTTAGCGCGTGCCCAGCTTTCAAATTTGTCGTGCGGTCGTCGTTCCCGTGCGTAACCCAACAGCCTCAATTGAGATCGCCGACCCAAGTTGTTGGGTTACGCACGGACCAATCGGCAGCGCATCATTGCAAATATAGTGGCCGCGCTAACCCAACCTACAAGTGAAGGTTATTTCGCCGCTTCCACCTTCGTCAAAAACGGCTTGCCTTTTTCCAGAACGTAAGTGTTGAGGAACACCACACCTTTGGGCCCCGTTTTGCCGCCGTGGGCGAGGCCGGCTGGAAACATCGTGGTATCGCCCGCCTTCATGACTTTTGGCTCTTCGCCCTCAAGCATCAAGGTGATCTCGCCATCCAAAATATAGCTGGCTTCGTTGCCCGGGTGGGTGTGGCGCGCAATCTCGAAGTTGGGTTCAAACTCGACCTTCATCACGGTCGTCTCGAACGTTGTGCCCTGCACATCGAATTTTTGCAGCACCGTGCGTTTGACGCCCGGCGTTGCGGCTGGCGCGGCTGCGGGCTTGGCGTCATCACCCAAAGCGGCTGGCGCCGACATCAACAAGGCAAATAGGACGAAAGCCATTGATCGATTGAGCATGAGGGCATCTCCTGGTGGTTCTCGCATTAGCATACGACACATTCGGCGCTAACAAAATCTAGCCAATCGTCAGAATTTCGGCGTCGCTATTTCCGGCATGCACCACTTCCCCCACGCCCTTGCCCATGAGCGCTTGCGCCAGAGGCGATACGTAAGACAGCGTGCCCTTGGCAGGATTGGCCTCATCCTCGCCGACGATGCGATAAACCTGTTTGCGGCCGTCACCACGCTCAATCGTCACCGTTGAGCCAAACTGCACGCGTGTTATGCCTGATGGCGCAGGCATCACTTGAGCGGTGCGGCGGCGCTCGCTCCAATAGCGCAAATCCCTTGACGCCCGCGCGATGTCCGCCCGCTCATTCGCGCCCTGCGCGGCGGCCAGCTCCGATTGCAAGCGCTCAACATCAGTTTCGATCAGCGCGAGCCCTTCGGCCGTGACAAGGTTGGCATGCTCCGAGATCAGCTTCTCGGGCAAATCCTCAAAGGCTTCGGTGCCATCTGGCTCTTTGACGAAGGCGCGGCTCATGGGCCATGCTGGCGCAAAGTGTGCTGGTGCGCAACGCATTCCGTCAGGGCGCGCTCGAACTCGCAATGAGTTTGCGGATTTGCGCCAGCACGAGAATGCCGGTCCACGCCGCCGCCATCAGGCCGAACAGCCCGAAAGCCAGCATGACATAGTCAAACAGTGCGGCTTCAAAAGCCTTTAAAGCCCGGCGGCCAAGTGAGAGTGCCAAAGGTGCCGCTGCCTCACGCAGGGTCAGCTTGACCGTGCACAATTCGTTCTGGCTATCGAAATCACCCAGCGATACGCCGAGTTCCTGAATCTGCTGCTCGATGTCGGTCAGTTTGGTCTGGACGTTGACGCGCTCATCGATAGAGCCGCCACCCGCCTTGAGATCTTCAAGAGCCGTGCGGGCTTTTTCGAGCGTCGCCCGCTTGGCGCGCAA
>JAYTQI010000503.1:0-6112 GCA_043746825.1 Hyphomicrobium sp.
GATGACCGCTTGCTTGAGCCTTCAGTCCTGCCAGCGAAGTTTCCGAACCTTCTCGTCAACGGCGCCGGCGGTATTGCGGTTGGCATGGCGACCAACATCCCGCCTCATAATTTGGGCGAAGTCATTGACGCTTGCATGGCCGATCTTGAAAATCCCGAGATCACCATCGACGAGCTTTGCCAGATCGTCACTGGCCCGGATTTTCCAACCGGCGGCACAATCCTCGGGCGTGGCGGCATCTTGTCAGCTTATCACAAGTCGCGCGGCTCGATCATCATGCGCGCCCGCGTCAAGACTGAGAACATCCGCAAAGACCGCGAGGCCCTGATCGTCACTGAGATACCCTATCAGGTGAATAAGCGCACCTTGATTGAGAAAATCGCGGACCTGGTGCGCGACAAAAAGCTCGAAGGCATTTCGGATCTGTGGGACGAGAGCAACCGTGAAGGTATCCGCATTGTCATTGAATTAAAGCGTGACGCGGTTGCCGATGTGGTCCTCAATAACCTCTACAAGTATTCCGACCTGCAGACGACCTTTGGCGCCAACATGCTGGCGATCAACGGCGGGCGGCCTGAGAGCCTGACGCTGAAAGATATGATTTCAGCGTTCACCGCCTTCCGCCTGGATGTCGTGACCAAGCGCATCAAACATCTGCTTACCAAAGCCCGTGACCGCGCCCACGTTTTGGTTGGCCTTGCGATTGCGGTTGCCAATATCGACGACGTCATCAAGCTGATCCGCACCTCCGCTTCGCCCGCCGACGCCAAAGAAAAATTGATGGGCCGCGATTGGCCCGCTAAAGACATGGCGCCGTTGATCGAACTGATCGCCGATCCGCGCCATAGGTTGACGGAGACAGGCAGCTACCGCCTCTCGGAAGAACAAGCGAAAGCAATTCTCGAATTGCGCCTCGCTCGCCTCACAGCGCTTGGACGTGAAGAAATTGCCGATGAGCTGAACAAGATCGCGGCCGAGATCAAAGAGCACCTCGCTATTTTGGCCTCACGCGCCCGCGTCGTTGAAATCGTCAAAGGTGAATTGACCGCGATCAGGGAAGAGTTCGCGACACCGCGCAAAACCGAGATCCTCGACATCGAAGGCGAGGTCGAGGACGAGGATCTGATCCAGCGCGAAGAATGCGTCGTCACCGTTAGCCACAAGGGCTATATCAAGCGAGTGCCGCTCGCCGCCTACCGGGCGCAGAAACGTGGCGGCAAAGGCCGCTCTGGCATGTCGACGCGGGAAGAAGATTTCGTCACCCAGTTGTTTGTGACCTCGACCCACACGCCGGTGCTGTTCTTCTCGTCGCGCGGCATGTGCTACCGCATGAAGGTCTGGCGCTTGCCATCGGCCACGCCGCAATCGCCGGGCAAGGCGCTGGTGAACCTGCTGCCGCTGGAAGAGGGTGAAATCATCACTTCAATTCTTCCCCTGCCGGAAGACTCCGCGACTTGGGGCGAACTTGAGCTGATGTTCGCGACCCGCTCAGGCGGGATCCGGCGCAACGCACTGTCGGATTTCGAGAGCATCAATCGCAACGGCAAAATCGCTATGAAGCTGGACGAAGGCGACAGCATTGTGCAGGTTTCCATCGCACGGCCGGAGCAGGATGTGGTGCTCACAACTGCGGAAGGGCAAAGCATCCGCTTCTTAATCGGCGACGAAGTGCGTCTCTTCAAAGGGCGCGATTCAACGGGTGTGCGCGGCGTCAAACTAGGCGACGGCGATAACGTGATCTCGATGGCCATCCTCGATCACGTTGATGCAACGGCGGCTGAGCGTGCCGCCTACATCAAACAAGCTAGTGCGCTGCGCCGGTCTGATGATGCGGAGGACGCTGAGGTTTCTGTCGCCCTGCCAGAAGCTGATGCCGAGGAAGGCATTGATGCTGAACTGACGCTAAGCCCTGAGCGCTTTGCCGAGATGCAAGGCAAGGAGCAGTTTGTCTTGACAGTCTCGGAAAAAGGCTATGGCAAGCGCTCCTCAAGCTATGAGTTCCGCACCTCCGGGCGCGGCGGCAAGGGCATCGTCGCCATGGTCGTGAACGAGCGCAACGGCCGGCTCATCGCCACCTTCCCGATTGCTGAGAACGACCAGATCATGCTGGTGACCAATGCCGGCCAGCTCATCCGGTGTCCCGTTCACGACGTCCGGATTGCGGGCCGCAACACCCAAGGTGTCCGTATCTTCAAGACCGACAAGGACGAAAAGGTTGTCTCGGTTGAGCGCGTCTCGGAAGAGGTGGGCGAGGCTGAGGGCGAGGCTGGTACAGAGTAGCTGGGCCGCCGCCACCGTCGCAAGGCGTCCGGTTAACCGCCGGGCTTTAGTGCCCTTGCGCATAAAATGAATAGTCGATTAGGTGCGTCTCACGTTTCGCCCCCTAGAGAGGCCCTATGCCCCGCACTGGTTTTTATTCAGGCTCCTTCGATCCCGTCACGCTCGGACATTCTGATGTGATCCTGCGCGCCTCAGCGCTCGTCGATATCCTGGTGATTGGCATCGGCAACAATCCCGGCAAGACGCCGATGTTCACCGAGGCCGAGCGCGTCGCCATGCTGGAAGCCGAGACGCGCAGCATCTCGAGAGAGACGGGGACCAAGATTGAGGTTGTCACATTTTCGGGTCTTGTCGTTGCAGCCGCGCGCGCCAACAAAGCCTCCGTCATCATCCGGGGCTTACGCGACGGCACCGATTTCGATTACGAGATGCAAATGGCCGGTATGAACGGCGAGATGTCGCCGCAAATTCAAACGGTATTTGTGGCGGCGTCTCCCGATGTCCGGCATATCGCGGCCAATCTGGTGCGCGCCATTGCGCAGATGGGCGGTGACGCGTCGCCGTTCGTGTCCAAAGATGTCTTGAAACGCCTCAAGGCCAAGTCCGCCAAGAAAGCCTGAGGCCATGACTAGGGTCTGCGAACCTGCCCGTGACAGGGAATAAGCAATGGCCAACATCGAACGTGTCATTGGACGGCAGGTTTGGGACAGCCGCGGGCGTCCTGCGGTCGAAGCCGAAATCTGGGCTTCGGGAGATATTACCGCCCGCGCTATTGCCCCTACGCCTGCACGCCCACAGGCCGCTGCTGCAAAAGCGCTCTACGATGGCGGTAAAACTTTTGAGGGTTTTGGGGTCTCGCAGGCCGTCCAAAAGTTTGAAAATGAGATTGAGCCAGCCCTTGCAGGCCTCGACGTGCGCGATCAGGAAGCCATTGATCGCCGCTTAATCGCACTTGATGGCAGGCCCGACAAAAGCCGCCTCGGCGTCAATGCTATTCTCAGCGTTTCTCTGGCTTGTATAAAAGCTGGCGCTAAGGCCAACGAGGTCGCGCTGTGGGAGCACGTCGCGCGTGGGCGCAAAATAACAAAGGCGCTTGTGCCCGTTGTTGAACTTTTCAGGATCGAGAGTTCCGGGCTGGCCCACGCAGGTCTCGATGTCCGTGCAATTTCTCTGCTGCCTCTTGACGCGCCGGATTTTACGACCGCGCTGGATTGGGCGAGTGAAGCCGTCCGCGTAAGCCGCGGAATTTTGTCAGCTTCTCAATCCGGACTGGGACTGACCAGCATGGGAAGCCAAGCGCTTGATGCTGACAGCGCGGAGGAAGCCTTGGCTCTCGCCATCCGCGCCATTGAACGCGCAGGGCTTCAACCTGGCGAGGACATGGCACTTGCCGTCGATGCCGGCGCAAACGGCTTCGGCCGCGCCGGGCGCTATCTGATTGGCCGAGAGGCCACAGCCTTGCCAACCGGCGACATGATTAGCCGTGTGCTTGGCTGGCTGCGCCGCTATCCCATTCACAGCCTAACCGATCCGCTGGCCGAGGATGATCTGGCAGGCATCGCCCACCTCACCGAAGTTGCTGGCAAAGGCATCACAATCGCGGGCGGCGATGTTTTGATTTCCAATCCAGCGCGCATCGCGGCGTGCGCCAAGAGCGGCGCGTTCAACGCCGTTGAATTGCGCTTATCTGATCAGGGAACGCTCACCGAACTTGGCGAAGCTGTCGAAGCCGCGCGAGCCGCCGGATTCTCGATCACGATCACTGCGGAAGCGGGCGAGGGGGCCAGCGGGGTTCTGGCGCATCTCGCCTTGGCCTATGGCGCTGACTGGCTGGCGGCAGGCGGCCTCGCGGGGGGTGAGCGAATATCGATCTGGAACGAGGCCTTAAGGCTTTCCGAACACGCCATTGCTGGCCCGTCCGCAATCATTTGAAGCGGCACTTCGTCCGCCTTGCGGGTTGGCCCCTAAATCGCCATAAGGGCGGCGAGACTGCCGGCCGATGCAAACCCTGCCGAGGGTGCGCTCTGGCAAGACAAAAAATGAGGGATACATCCATGCGCCTAGTTTTGAGCTTCGTTGTTGCACTTCTAATGTTCACCGGTGTTGCTTTTGCAGAAGATGCCAAGCCCGCCGCTGCACCGGCACCGGCTGCAGCCGCTGGCGACAAGCTTATCATTGAACTCAAGACGGGTAAGGTTGTCATTAAGCTGCGCCCGGACATCGCGCCCAAGCACGTTGCGCAAATCAAAACGCTCACAGGTCAAGGCTTCTACAATGGCGTCAAGTGGCACCGCGTCATGGACGGCTTCATGGCCCAGACCGGCGATCCGACCGGCACCGGCACTGGCGGCTCAAAGCTGCCCAACGTGCCGGCTGAATTCACCAAGGAGCCATTTAAGCGCGGCACGGTTGGCGCGGCGCGGGCGGGCGATCCCAATTCCGCCAATAGCCAGTTCTTCATCTGCTTCAATGACAATGGCTGCGCTGGCTTGACGGGCCAGTACACGGTCTGGGGCCAGGTGACGGACGGCATGGAGCTGGTTGATAAGCTCAAGCGCGGCGCGCTGGGCTCTGGCACCGTCACCGATCCCGATGTGATGGTGAAGGTGAGCGTGCAGTAGCCGCTGGCTGCAAAGACGGGAAACGTAGGTTGGGTTAGCACCGGCCCATATCGTGAAATTTGACGGATGCGCAAGTCAGGTGTGTAACCCAACAATCAAGACCAGAGACGTTGAAACAAAGCCGTTGGGTTACGCGCGGACGATGCGGTGATATCCAGGTTCGAAGAGCCGGGCCGCGCTAACCCAACCTACACGTGATTGAACAAGATCGACATTGAGGAACTCACGAATGGCCGCACACAAAGATCCTGAGAACACGCTCATTATGGAGACCAGCAAAGGCAAGGTTGTTATCGAGTTGCGCCCGGATTTGGCGCCCAAGCACGTCGCCCGCATCAAGCAGCTGGCACGCGAGAAATTCTACGACGGCATCGTTTTTCATCGCGTGATTGAAGGCTTCATGGCCCAGACCGGCTGTCCGCAGGGACGCGGGACGGGAAATTCAGAGCACGCCAACCTGCCAGCTGAGTTCAATGCTGAGAAGCATGTGCGTGGCGTGTGCTCGATGGCGCGCTCAACCCGGCCAGATTCTGCCAACAGCCAGTTTTTCATCTGCTTCGATGATGCGAGCTTTCTCGACAAGCAATACACCGCTTGGGGCAAGGTTGTTGAAGGCATGGACAACGTTGACAAGCTGGCGCGCGGCGAGCCGCCGAAAAGCCCCGACAAAATGATTACAGTTCGCGTCGCGGCGGATGTGGCGTGAATAAACTCAATTTAAGCGATGGCGGAGGCACGCCGCGAGGTGCGCTTTTCGCCATTGCAGGTCTTGCGGGCTTGAGCGGTGCAGCGGGTGTCGCGCTGTCGGCGGTGGCGGCTCACAAGGTGGACAGTCCCGCGCTTGCAACCGCCGCGATGATTTTGATGATCCACGCCAGCGCTGTACTCGCACTCGTGGCGCTGGGCTTACGTTCACAAAACAGCCGGCGCTGGATTGCCTGCGCCAGCCTGATGGTGTTTGCAGCGCTATTATTCAGCGGCGCCGTCAGTTTTCACGCGCTCACAGGCAGCCACATATTCCCCATGGCCGCGCCCTTTGGCGGCAGTACTTTGATCGCAAGCTGGCTGCTGGCCGCCGTGCTGGCGGTACTCGAGATGCGTGGGCGGACGTAGATATACCTACTTCTTGCCGGGCGCGGGTTTGTCACCGGCGGCTTTCTTGGGCTTGCGCTTTTCCTTGGTCGATCTCTGTTCCTTGGCCATTATAGCTC
>JAYTQI010000504.1:0-2783 GCA_043746825.1 Hyphomicrobium sp.
GCGTCAATGGCCGCGAAAATATCCTCGCCGTCCGTTTCTGAAACGTGGCCGCAGACTTCGCAGCTCATGAACATCGGGCGGCGGCCCATGCGCGGCTGATGCAGGTGGCGGCAGGCGAAGTACGCGTTCTTGCTTTCAAGACGGTGCACGACGCCCGCTTCCAACAGCGCGTCAAGCGCGCGGTAGACCGAAATGGGGGCTAGGCGCGTGCCTTTTTTGGCGAGGCGATCAAGAACCTCGTAAGCGCCAACGCTGGCTTGCGTGGAGGCGATTTCCTCGTAAACCTTGCGGCGCAACTCCGTGAAACGGATATTTTTCTCGGCAAAAATCTCAGTCGTGCGCTCAATCGAGGATTTCAGCCGCTCTTTAGTGCGATGCTCCTCAGTGGACGTTGGTGCCATGCAATCCTCGCAAGGCCCGCCGCTGGGATGTTCGCCATTTGGGAATTGGGCGCGGCCGGGTTTGTTATGCCAATGTTATAACACGGGTCTGCGGAATTTCACGCGAAGACCCGGCCTCCCAGCTGGCCTTATGGATAACCCAGGCTCGTGCAAGATTAATGGCCCCATTGCAACGCACAATCTATGGGACAGCGAGGTTAAAAGCGCGGAATACTTCCCTAAGCCTCTTGAAGTTTGCATTGTTGCGACAATTTCATGGGGCTGGGCATAATTCGTCTTATTGTTGCCCCTAATCGGCCAGGACTTTGGCCTAAAATGTTACCTGAGTTGAAGGGGGTCTGGGGAGCTGAAGGGTTAGCAGAATGGATGTGGTTGGCATCGTAAATGGACTGGGCGAAAACGCCCGCCCTCTTGGCGCCATGCTGTTCGTTTTCGGTGCCCTCGCATTGGTTCTGAGGTCGCGGGTCGCCAAGAAGATTTGGGCCCGGCTCGAAGAAACCATGTTTTCCAATTGGCAGCTCGCTCTGCTCGGCACCACCGGTGTCGTGCTGTCGCTGGCGTCTGGGTATACGACCTGGGACGGCATGCGCAATTTCACCGGCGAAGCGCTGCTCTCCGGCATGATCACATTTGGCATTCAGGGCGTGATGCTGATCGTCGCCTGGCTGATCGGCGAAAGCTTCGCGACCGGGATGAATACCCAAAGCCGCAAAGCGCCCTCCAATCTCGTCAACCCATCTGTCCAATCCTGGCTTGGCGCAGGCATTGGCATGCTGGTGTTTATTGCGGGCCTAACGCTTTTGCTGCAATGGACCGGCCAAGCCGACGTCCGCCACGCCACCACCGATGATCTGTCATGGTCGCGGACTGGCGACAAGATGCTGATCTTCGCCTTCGGCCTGCTGATGGTGGCGTTGTTTGTGCTTTACGCCGCCAGCGATTTGATCCGCCCATACATCCAAGGTTTCCGCGTCATCGTTCGCAACTCGGTGCTGTGGCTGATGTTTCTGGCCTGCATGGGCACGAGCGTATTTTTCTCGTTTGACTCACTTTTCACCTCGATCTTCCCGCAATCCGAGCGCGTGCGCGCCGCAGAGCTTCGCGCCCAGAACCAGGTGTCAGGCGTTATCGCCGACATCACCCAGGCGATTGGCGAGCGCCGGTCGCTGGAAGCTGACACCCTGTTCAAGAGCGAGCCGTGGACCGCGTATGAGGCACAGCTCAGCGGTATCGGCAAAGTTGCAGCGGCGTCTGAGGGCGCGATTGAGCGTTATGTCAACAATCAGATCGAAACCCGCCGCCGGGCTGTGAAAGAACAGCAAGAGCGCATGGCCTCGGCCCAGTCGGGCCAAGCCGGTATTCAAGGCCGCAAGATTTCGTTGCAAGAAGAAAAATCCCGTCTCGCCACCCAACGTCCGGAATTGGCGGGCGAGTTCGCCGCTAAGAAGGCTGAACTCGATGCGAAAGCCAAAGACGTCGATGCCAAGCGCGTCGAAGCCATGGCCGAGGACAAGGGCGTGGAGGGCACGGGGCGCGAAGGCCGCGGGCCGATGTACCGCCAGCGCATGAGCGAGCTGAGCTTGCAGCAGAATACCTACAAGATCGCCGAAGAGCGCATGAAAGACGCGCAAAAGCGCTTATCCGCTGTTGAGACCCGCATGGCTGCCATTGATCGCGAACTCGCGAACATCGACGGCGACCTCGCGAAGCTCAAAGGCGAGGCCGAGACCGCTGAGCAGCGCATCAAACTCGCCGAAGACACCGCCAAGGAAGACACCGGACCGAAACTCGATCCCACGCGCTTATTGCCCGCGTTTGAGCGCGGAATCGGCGATTTCCGCCAGGAGCCAACAACCGAACGCCTCGCCAGGGTGCAGGCGATGTGTGGTGACCTCACCAATGCTCTCAACGCCGCGCCCGAGACTAAGAGTGCTCTCAAAGGTCTCGATTGCGATCCCAAAGCCGTGGCGGATGCGTCCGCCAGTCTGTTCGCGCTGGAATCCGGCACCAAGGTTTTTGAATCCACCTGCCTTGGTGGCGACAAGCTCAACGCCAACAATTCTGCTGACGCGTTGTTCGGATTTGCCCGCCGCTGCCTTGCTGACAGCGGGTTGCCCAGCAAAGACACGGATGCGCTGCGCACCAAGATCAACGGCATTGAGCTGGCGCGCGACGACAAAGCCCACCGCTTTGTCGTGACCTGGAACGCTTTCAAGGACGGCAACCGCCTCGCGTATTTGGCTTTGGCAATTGCGACGGCGATTGACCTCCTGGTGTTCATGTCGGGCCTGTTTGGCGCCAATGCTGTGAGATCGCCGCTCTCAGACGTTCCGACCTACAAATCGCGCTCAGCCAGCCAGCTTGAGGCAACGATCAACGCGG
>JAYTQI010000505.1:0-6090 GCA_043746825.1 Hyphomicrobium sp.
TCGTTTCCTTGGCCGTCCCGATGGCGTTGCCTGGCTGGCTGGCGGCTTCATGATGATCGGCTATCTCACCCATCTCATTCTGGATGAGATCTATTCCGTTGACGTCATGGACGTGCGCATCAAATCGTCATTCGGCACAGCCGTGAAACTGTTCGACACGCGCTATATCCCGGCGTCGTTGGCGATGGCGGCCGCAATGGCTGCAGCTGTGTATGTTTCGCCGCCCACAAAGACCTTCGTTGAGGGCATTGCTTCAAAGAGTTTATGGGCCGGTCTGCAGCACCGCCTGCTGCCCGATCAGAAATGGTTTGGCTTGATTGATCTTCACAAAGTGGCGGGTGCCCGGCCAGTTGGGGCAGACATCACAACCGGATCCATCGCGAAGCCGCTGCCTGAGGTTCCCGCAGAGTCCGAAATATCTACGGATGCACCTATAGCCCAACCGAAGTCAGAACAGCCCGCACACTGAGCTTAAGCAGCTGCAAGGCCCCTGAGATAGGTTGCCGTCAGTCTATCGACGTAGCGCGCGGCGGTCTCGTGGCTGATTCCAGCAGTTCTGTTGTTGGCGGCAATAGCGGTAATGCCGTGTACGCCGGCCCACAGGATGCGGGCATCTTGATCGGCAGTGCAGCGCTGCGCCTTCGGCAATACGGGCGCCAGCGCTGCGCCGACGATAGCGATGACACGGTCAAGGCTGTCATGCATGGCTTGTGGCACCGGCCCTTCGGTATCTGTGCGGTACTCAAAAAGCATGTTCCAGACTTGGCGGTTTGTGAACGTGAAGTCCACATAGGTCTTGAGAATTTGGCTCACGTGGCGCTTGGCATCGCCGTCCGTCTCGACGCTGCTGATCTGCACTACGAGATCTTGCAGCATCTGCGTCTGCAAGGTCAGCCTGACATCGTCGAGATTGTCGAAAATGTTGTAGAGGGTGCCAGCTGAGTAGCCGATCCGGCGCGCAATCTCCCGGGCCGACAGCGCCGCCAAGCCGTCGCTTTCAATGACCTCCCGGGCCGCGCCGAGGATCAATTGGCGCAACTCTTCGGGCGTGTGGGTAGATCGCCGTCCCATGAGATTTCACAGCTCCCGCTTGCTGTTTAGGCTGGCCGGTCTCCCCGCAACGGGTCCGGTCTAGTTTTTGCTGTATGATGCGATCTATAGCCAATTATTGGTGTGCAGATGTTCTTGCAAGCGTCTTTTGTGAAAGCGCTTTCGCGGTTTGAGGGGCAATTTACCATTGGCTAAGCGCGGTTTGGACGCAGAAAAGCCCCAACAGCGCGTGCTGACGGGGCTTGAATGACCTTCAATTCTACCTGCCGGGGACGATATTGGTTCTTACAACCTCACCAGCCTGAGCACGTAAGAACGCAGTTTTGTCCCGCATAGTCCACGCAGCTGTTGCGCGGGCTGTGGGTGATGGTGTCATTCCATGTGATGGCGTTCGAAAAGCCCGGAATGAGATTGGCAAATATCGGCGTGTAGGTGTATTGCGCCTCGACCACGATGGCGGCGTTACCTTGAGTAATCATGCCCGTTGCCGGCAATGCCTTATTAGAGCAGACGGCTGGCTCTGAACCGCCCTGAAATCCTTTGGACCATTCGATCTTCGTTTTGTTGGCGTCATCGCTTTTAGCGCGGACGGACTGGACCGAAAGCTTTAGTGTTGTGGTGCTAAACGGCCTCATGACGTGTTGGGCTGAAGCAAAAATGCCGGCCATTTCAGCGGAGGCTGAGGTCTGGTTAGTGCCGATTTGCGGCTCGCGTGCGACCAGGTCCCCAACCATGGCGCTGACGCGTTGGAAACGCTTATGCATGAGGACCGCGCGCGCCACTTCGAATGTTCCAAACATGGATAGGATCAGAATTGGCGCAAGATAGGCGAACTCAATCGCCGCGACGCCGGCCGTGTTGGCGCCGAACCGGCGGAGGGTGCGGGGAAAGCGCGGGGTCGAACGATTGGTCATAGCCGTGTATCCTGATTGGTATGAAGTCGTCTATTTCGCAGCCAGTTATGGCCCCGACGGCGGTGTATAGGGCTCGGTGCGGAATGCCGTGGCGGATTGCAGCATCATCGCGCCGTCGCTCATTTGTCCAAGCTTGATGAATGGTATATGTTTTGCGAAGTCCCACTTGTAGCAGGTGGTGACCAAGACGACTTCGCTTGCCGTACCGCTGTACTGAGCAATTTTATCGCTGCCGCTGGCCGTGCTTGTCACTATCTGCCCGCTGCCATTCAGGCAGGCTTGCGGTTGAACAGTTGTCCAATTCGGAAAATGTTGAACAAAAATTTGCACACTGGGGCATTTGATCCACGTTCCTGCATGCGCACAAAGCCCGGCTTTAAAGGTATCGACAGTCATATTGGTGCTTTGCGCCTCACCGGTGCGAATAAGGCGCGATTCTTTGTCCATCCCATGGTCAATGGATGTCATGACAAAGAAAAACAGGGATATGCCAATCAGCCCGAAGATGAACATGAAAAACGGAAGGGACACAAGGGCGAATTCAATTGCAGTAGCGCCGGTTTCATCGCGTTTCAGGCCTAAAACGCCGATTTTGGCGGCCATCCGGCGAGTTGGCTTACGCAAATAGGTAGAATAGCGCATGGCATAGTCCTCGGCTGCTCTTTTCAGGGAGCTCGATTGATATTCTGCCCGGAATATTAGAGATTGAGTGTTTAAAGAAGCATTTAGTTATTCTTGCTTCGCCATATGTGGTTAATTAAATATTAATTCGAACATATAAAAAATTGATCTTATATTCAGAGGCCATTGTCCAAAGCTGAAAAAGACTTTCGACAACTGCATCATTTTTAGAGAAGGTCAGATCAGGCGCTGCGGTCATTGCCGCATTTGCGCTTTTGGGTATCGCGCGTCTCTATAGACACGCAAGGCCCATGTGGCCGTAAGGTCATGCAAACTGGCGCGGCATCGATGTGCCCCTATCGATGCCGCGCCGGTCTTTAAAAAAATGTGAGCTTCAATTTTTCCCGGAACATTAAGAGGCTTGCGCGGTCTTGGGAACGAGCCCTAGGCCGAAAGGCTGCAGTGGCGGTTATTGCCCGCTGCCAGCGGCGCTTGAGCTTTCAGCAGCACCATCAGAGAACTTTGATTTGCTGCTGTTGTGATTTAAAATAGTATCGAAGTATAGTTTATCGTCGCCAATCATCAGATTAGGCGCGCAGTTGGGTGTGCAGGAAAAGGTTGAGCGCTGTGTTCCCTTCATAAGAGTGACGACGCGGCGGTCATCCCGCTCAACGATAACGCGCTGGTCCTGAATAACATTCCGGTCAGCGTCGAGGGCGATCACGTTGGTGATACCAAAGGTCTTGCCGGTGACGACCAGGAGATTGCCGCCTTGCAGCGCGACGTCTGCGATGGAGGGGTTGCCAATAATCACTTCCGCAGCCGGTCTTGGTAGCCGCAGCAACTGAGATTGGTCGTAACGGACAATCAAATCGCCTGCGCGCGCCGGACGGGCATTGATCCACCCAAATGATAGAGCCAAAGAAATCAACATTGCGAAGCGAAACAGCCGGTCGCCGGCAAGTAAAGGTGCGCGAAGCCACATGGTACGATCATCCCATTCTAAGGTGCGTTGCCGCCATTACCCCAGGAAATGATGAAGGAACTGCAAATGACTGTCTTTCATTCGGACAAATTGTGATTTGGCGGATGCGTGCGCCGCTGCCATCAGGCCAGTAACGAGTAAATGCGAGACAATATCCGCAAAATTTGGAGATGTTGGGGTCCCTAGAGCGGAAGTTTCTCAGTCACCGGTGTTTTTTGTGTGGTTTGACTGTCGATGAGCAGAATAGACGGCCGTTTAGGCTCTGAAAGGCGGTGTTGCCGGTATCAGCCCGACGCGGTGAGCTTGACGCGCAGCCTGAAAAACGAAGTATTAACGCATGTAATCTGAAAATATTCAGCTGAAAATAGAATGTAACATGCAGAAATACACATGAATACTAGATTTCATTTCACCAATATATGAATATCGACATTTCGATGCACTGTTTTAAGAAGTAGTCAGGAATTATTTATTTGAGGTCTGGCGCTTTTTACCTGGATTTAATCTGTGGCGGGTAATGTCACAACAGTTCAGCGGTGCGGACGTGCTCCCCCGATGAACCGGATCGGAAGATCGTTTCAGAGCAAATTGGGAGAGAGTAGTCATGAAGTCCATGTTTTCGCGTTTCGTTGCTGACGAGTCGGGCGCAACTGCAATTGAGTACGGCCTGATCGCCGCCCTCATTGGCGTTGGCATCATCGCTTCGGTTAAGTTGGTTCGCAGCTCGCTGTCGGGCACGTTCAACTACATCAGCGGCGAACTTACCGCTGCTGTTCCGAACTAATGGTTTTGCCAGTGTAAGACAGGCAAATTCCAAAACTTAGAGCGCAGTTGCGTTCATCGGTATTCGCCCGGAGTGCATGCTCCGGGCGTTTTCTTTTTTAGGCGCCGCAGTTCGATGGCCGTCTCAAGACTTTGTTGATCTTGAACAAAAAGATCGGCGATCATGCGTGGCATCAGCGGAGAAGCCACTTCGCGTTAAGGACTGTGACTTAAGCTCGTACGGGTGCGCTGGTGCCTGGCGCGCTTTGCCACTACGAGCGGGTCTGAAAGATAGGGGATGAAAGTCGTGCGCATCGGTCATTGTATTGCAAAATTTATTCGCGATGACAGTGGCTCGACGGCTATTGAGTATGGCCTGATTGCCGCCATGTTGAGCATCACCATCATCGCGAGCTTAAAGGCCATCAGAACACAGCTCACGAGCTGGATGGCGTATGTTGTGAATGAACTCACCGCTGCCGTGCCCAACTAACTTTTAGTAACTTCACCTTTGGTTTGCAGGACTTGCTGGCTTGTCTCCTCTTTTGCGGTGGTACAAACGGCCTGTCTGTTAAGGGGCAATTAACCAGTTCCCGGCACTCTCCAGTTCCAGCAAGATCAAGCGCCAAGCCGCTCGAGGAGATCCTACGGTGATCGAGTCCGCAATTTTATTGTCGTTTCCCGTGGCCATGACTTTTGCCGCCGCTAACGACCTCTTTACAATGAAAATTCCGAACAAAATATCCTTAGCAATTGTCGCGATGTTTTTTGCGGCGGCCATCATGGCGAAGTTCGACTTGCAGACAGTTGGTCTTCATATGGCTGCGGGTGCCGCTGTTCTCGTTTTTGGGTTTGTGCTCTTTCAAATGAACATGTTGGGCGGTGGCGATGCCAAGCTGATGGCTGCCAGCGCACTTTGGATGGGCATCGATCAAGTGCTGTACTTCATGGCTTACGTCACCATCTTTGGTGGCATCCTGGCGCTTGTTATCCTCTTCTATCGCCGCCTTATTCCCGCTACGGCGTTGACAGTGCCCGGTTGGACGCTGCCAGCCTGGGCGGCGCGCCTGCACGTTCAAGGCACCGGAATTCCTTATGGTATCGCGATTTCTGCCGCGGCGCTTTTGCTATATCCGCAGACGCCGTGGTTTCAGGCTTTCGCCATCTAGAATCATACGTCAGTCTTTATTGTATGCGCGGGCGCATCTTTAGCGGGGTGCGTCCGTTTTGCGTTTACATGGCCCTAACGCTTTGCTCAAACTTTCCCAAATTCGTTCCATTTTTAAACGGCGATTAACCTGACATTGACATTTCTCGACCAAGCTCAGGGTCAAGAGTTTTTTGGAAACTGGTTTGAAGGAACCTTGAGCGCGATGAAACGAGCCCAGGTACTTGCTTTGGCGGTTGCAGGCGTAGCCGGTCTCGGCGCTGCCTATTTTATCAGTGGCCTTGTTCAGCCACCGCCACCTGCTGAAAAAGTAGACGTCTTGGTCAATACCACGGAAGTGCTTGTCGCTTCCGCCGAAGTCTCCATCGGTCAAACGGTCAACGATGGCAGTTTCAAGTGGCAGACCTGGCCGACAGACGCTGCCGCGCGCGGTTACATTACCAAGGAAAACGGCGGAGAGGCCAAAAAACGTGAGCTCGCGGGTTCAATCGCACGCTCGCCGCTTCTTGCTGGCGAACCGATCACGACCAGCAAGCTGATCAAAGCTGGACAAGGCGGCGTGCTCGCAGCGATCCTGCCACAGGGCATGC
>JAYTQI010000506.1:0-2768 GCA_043746825.1 Hyphomicrobium sp.
TGCACGGCGGGCATCCCCTACACCATCGGCATGGACTTTGGTCAAAATCAATCAGGCGGCGTCCGCCGCATGACGGACGGCACCAATTTTCTGAGATACGACATCTTCCGCGATAATGCTCGCACCCAAAGCTACTCGGCTATTGGCGGCGGCAGCGTGTTCTCTGGAACCGGCGCCGGCGCTGTGACCGTACCGGTATTCCCGAGCATCCTGGTTCAGACGACGCCTCCGGCTGCCGCTTATACTGACACAATCATCGCTACCCTCAGATACTAAAAATCTAACGAGCAGCGGAGCCAACTCATGCGCCTGACTTTTGCCGCCTTCAGCACAGTGATGTCCTTGATTGCTGCATCAGCCGCAGGCTCCGCTGCCTCACTCCAAGTCACGCCGGTATCATTGGATGTGCCAGCGCCAACGGCCGCCACGACCATTACGCTCAACAACCCGGGCAACATCCCCCTTAAGGCGCAGGTTCGCGTTTTCAAGTGGTCGATCGTCAACGGTGAAGAGCATCTGGATCCAACCGCTGACGTTGTCGCCAGCCCGCCGGTCGCATCATTGCAACCCAAGACTGACTATGTCGTGCGGGTGGTGCGGACCTCTAAGGCACCGGTAGCGGCGGAAGAAACGTACCGGCTGGTGATCGACGAAATTCCTGATCGCACAAATCAGCCGAAAAATACCATTGCCATGGCATTCCGCTACTCGGTTCCTGTGTTCTTCACGCCAAACGGCGGCGGCAACGCCAGCCTTGCTTGGGCTACGCACACCGTCAATGGAAAAACCTATCTGTCTGCCACCAATAGTGGCAGCCGCCGCGTTCGAATTGCTGATCTCAAGGTCAGCGATGACAAGGGCAGGTCTGTTGTGATTGCCAAGGGTTTGGCAGGGTATGTCCTCGCGCGTTCGAGCATGAGTTGGGTAGCACCAGACACCGTCGCAAGCGCAGGGACACCTATGCTTGTTGAGGCCTCTGGTGACCAGGGGCCCATCAATGCGCGCACAATCCTCAACGACTCTCACTAAGCTTTTCGCTGCCGCGCTGTTGGGTCTTTCTGCAATCCTTTCGCCAGGAGCGCGGGCTGA
This sequence comes from Hyphomicrobium sp., assembly GCA_043746825.1. GTDB lineage: Bacteria > Pseudomonadota > Alphaproteobacteria > Rhizobiales > Hyphomicrobiaceae > Hyphomicrobium_B. Next base: position 1,090 of record JAYTQI010000506.1, read on the forward strand.
CCAAACTCCACAGCCGTCGCTTGAATATCAGCTTGAAGCCTCCATCAACGGACAACCCACCGGATTTATTTCGCGGTTCATTGATCTCGGCGACGGCCGCTTTGCCTCGCCCGCCAGCGAGCTGCGTGAGCTTGGCATCAAAGTGCAGGCTGGGCGCCGCGATGATGAACTCATTCCGCTCGATGGTTTTCCAGGCTTAAGCTACGTTTACGATGAGGCCAAACAGACCATCAACCTGGAAACCGGCGATCATAACCGCATCACTAAAGTCATAGACGCGCGCGGCGAGAGAGACCACCCTAAAATAACACCCGCCGGTTATGGCGCCGTTTTGAACTATACGGCCTTTGGCTCCGTCGGCAGCGAAAACACCACAACACTCTCGCGAATTTCCAGCTTTGAGGGCGTCAACGTCACGCTCGACAGCCGGCTGATGGGGCCAGCTGGCGTTTTCAATAACACCGCGATCGTCGGTGCGACCCTGGCGCAGGAAACCAATGCGTTGCGCCTTGAATCGGCTTACACATTCTCCGACGAAGACAACATGATGACGTGGCGCGCGGGCGACACCATCACAGGCGGTCTTGGGTGGTCGCGTCCCATCCGTCTTGGCGGCGTCCAGGCGCAACGGACATTTACAATGCGGCCTGATCTGGTCACGACGCCATTGCCGTCTGTCTCAGGTTCAGCCGCCGTGCCATCGACCGTCGATGTTTTTGTCAACGGCACCAAATCGTATTCGAAGGAAGTGGCCGCAGGGCCGTTCCAGATCGACAACATTCCTTCGATTTCGGGCGCGGGGGTCGCCCAAGTCGTCACCCGCGATGCAGCCGGGCGAGAAACCCTGCAAACACTATCATTCTACACGTCGCCCCGGCTTTTGAGACCGGGGTTTTATGACTTTTCGCTGGAAGCGGGATTGCCGCGCCAAAGCTATGGCATCGAGAGTTTCGAATACGACGACAAGATCGCTGGATCGGCAACTGTACGCGCGGGCATCACGGATTGGCTGACGCTGGAATCGCATGGTGAGGCCAACACCAATGTCTGGAACGCGGGTGGCGGTGTCGTGGCGCAAGCGCTAGATCTCGGCATCGTCTCGGCAGCTACCAGCGCCAGCACCTCGGACAAGGGCAGCGGCACACAACTCTACGGCAGCTTCGAAACGCGAGCCGGGCCGGTGACATTCAACGCCCGCTCGCAACGCACATTCAACGGCTACGAAGACCTGGCGTCGCGTATTACTTTGGATACCACACTCCACAATTCTATCAACTTGACCAGTTTGAACGCGATCAAGCACTCACAGGCGCCACCGCGCGTGGTCGATGCTTTGACGATTAGTACACCAGTCACCTTCGACGCTGGCAACATCAGCGCAACACTGCTGCAATACCAACCTGAGGGCGAAAAGGCTTTCCAGCTCGTCACCGCAACCTATTCGAGGCCCTTGATCTCGAACGCGAGCATGTACGCAACTGGATTTATGGATCTCAATGACACCGAAAGCGCTGGACTTTACGTTGGTGTCAATGTTCCTCTCGACAACAACGTTTCTTTGAGCGGTGGCACGTCCTACAAAGCTGGCGATTACGCTGGTTTCGCCGAGGCCTCGAAACAGGTTGGCCAGGAATCCGGTAGCTGGGGCTGGCGCATTCGCGACTATGAAGGCGCGGAAC
>JAYTQI010000507.1:0-14276 GCA_043746825.1 Hyphomicrobium sp.
CCAAAGTCTTCGCGGATCCAGCGGTAGAAAGCTGAGAACGCGTGCGTTGGGGAAAAACCTTTTTCAAACAGCAGGCGCATTGGATCGCCTTCGTAGCCAAAAGAGGGCTGGACGCCAACAAAGATGTTGCCGAAACGCTGGCCGAGAACGTGAATGGTGCTGCCGTCACTTTGATGTTTACCGGGTGCCGGTCCCCACTGCGCTTCGATCTCTTTGAGCCAGCGCTCGCGCTTGACGTGGTCATTAGCCGAAATCCGAGTGTGAACGTTGGCGATTGAGCCAAAAATTTCGCGGTTGCCATTGATGATGTTCTCGCGCAGCGCATCGACAGTTGCAGGAACCGTCACGGAGTATCCGGAGGCCTTCATTGCTGTCAGGGTGTTGTGCAGAGACTCAAACACCGATAGGAACGCCGCCGTACCCGTATTGCCGGCATTTGGTGGAAAGTTGAAAAGAACGATGGCAACTTTTCGTGCGGCCCGTTCCGCGCGGCGCAGGGTGACCAGCTTATCAACACGGGCGGCCAGCATTTCAGCTCGTTCGGCGCACTCCTGCATGTTGCGTGAGTTTTTAGCATTCGGGAATGTGCAGCCGCGATGGCAGCCCGTGCACATAATGCCTGACGCGTCCGATCTGCCGCCGAAAATGATTGGCCCCGTGGCACCGTCAAGTTCAGGGATCGCAACCATAATGGTGCTCTCGACTGGCAAAAGGCCGCGGCCTGACGCACCCCACTCTTGCAGGGTCTGGAACTCCACCGGCTGTGCTGCGAGATAGGGCACATCGAGTTTCGCCAGGATTTCCTCGGCCGCCTTGCTGTCATTATAGGCTGGTCCGCCAACGAGCGAGAATCCCGTCAGCGAGACCATTGCATCGATAATGGGCTCGCCATCTTTGAGGAAGTATTTTTCAATGGATGGGCGGGCGTCCAAGCCACTGGCAAAAGCCGGGATCACACGCAAGCCACGCGCTTCAAGTTCTCTGATCACACCGTCATAGTGGGCGGCGTTGCGGGCGAGTGGATATGATCTCAGAATTAGGAGCCCGACTGTGCCGCGCAACTTGGCCTGAGATATGCCAGGGGGAAGCGGAATGAGGTCGGCACGCTCACCGATGCACCCGTCCATGCGAGGGTGATAGAGACCAACGTCAGGATATTCGACAGGCGGATCAGCTTTGATGGCGCGCAGCGCGCGGCGAGGGCCATCCGCATAGCGGCTGACAATGAAGCGGATCATATTGCCGATGTTTTCGGATGATCCGCCGAGCCAGTATTGCAGGGTAATAAAGTAGGCGCGTACATCCTGAGCCGTGCCTGGGATAAAGCGCAGAAGTTGCGGGATGCGGCGCAGCATTTTCATCTGCTGGGCGCCAGCGCTGCCGGGTTTGTCTTTGTCGCTTCCGCTGGAGCCACGCAGGCGTTTGAGCAGAGCCATCGGCCCGCCAGCCGAGCCGTCCATCGTGAACTTACCCATGCGCGTCAGGCGCATGACTTCCTTGGCGGACAAGGCGCAGATGAGAGCGTCGCAAGTTTCGCGGCGGGCTGTAAGTGCTGACAGTATTGGCAGGAAGTGCTCTTCCAGAAAAAGCATGCCAACAATAATAATGTCGGCTGTCGCAATGTCATCACGAACTCGTTGCAAGGCCTCTGCGTCTTTGCTCCATTCTGACGCCGCGTGCAGAGCCACGGTGAGGCCAGGAATATCGCGCTTCAGTTCAGAAACGGCCTGCTCGGCCGCACTGAACAAATGCGTATCCATCGTCACGATGACAACCCGGATTTTGGACGGGTTAGCGGCTGAAGTGGGCCTTGGCATCATAGAGGGTCTCTATTGTTATGCTGAGGATACCTTTTTCCGCAGCAAAGCGTTCGGTGTTGCGCCGGGCTTTACCGCGAACAAAAAATGGAATTTTTGCGAGTTCTTTTTCGCCGTCCGCCGTCCAGGTGGCGGTTGCGGCGGTGCTCTCTGTTTTGACGCCGCTAGCAGCTGACGCATTTCCGCTATTGGAATTGCTCTCAGGACTCGCGCCGAGATGCGAGGGCTTAGCGCCGTCATGGAATTCGAAATCATCCCGGAACATGCCAAGCAGATGTTCTTCAAGGCCCATCATCAACGGGTGGACCCAGGTATCGAACAGCACATTGGCGCCCTCGAACCCCATTTGCGGCGAGTAGCGCGCTGGAAAATCCTGAACGTGAATTGGTGCCGAGATGACGGCGCAGGCAATGCCGTGGCGTTTGGCGATATGGCGTTCCATCTGGGTACCAAGAACCAGCTCTGGCTGGAGAGCCTGAACGGCTTGCTCGACTTCCAGGTAGTCGTCGGTGATCAGGGCTTCGACACCGTAAAGTTTAGCGGCTTCGCGGACATCGCGGGCGAACTCGCGCGAGTAGGTGCCAAGCCCAACAACTGTGAAACCCAATTCTTTTGTTGCGACGCGGGCGGCGGCAATGGCGTGGGTTGCATCCGCGAAGATGAATACGCGTTTGCCCGTCAGGTAGGTTGAGTCGACTGAGCGCGAATACCAGGGAAGTCGCGAACGTTCTTCGCTGAGCATCGCTGTTGCATCGACTCCGGCCAACGCTGCGGCCTCTTCTATGAAGAGGCGGGTGGCCGTAACGCCGATTGGTACGGTCTTGGTAGCCGGCATTCCGGCCATACGCTTCAGCCAGTCAGCTGCTTGGCCAGCAATCTCGGGATAAAGCACGACGTTGAAATCGGCGTCGATAAGACGGCTGAGATCTCCGGGGCGGGCGTTTAAAGGCGCAACTACGTTGATCTCAATGCCAAGCTGCCCCAACAGCCGCGTAATTTCTTCAAGATCGTCGCGATGCCGGAACCCGAGCGCCGTTGGCCCTAGGATGTTGCAGCTTGGTTTTGAACCCGGGTCGCGCTCAGGACGCTTGGTCCCAGGCGCCGGTAGCTTCGGACCGACGAACGCCCGGATCAACTGATATAATGTTTCCGACGCGCCCCAGTTTTCTTTTTTCTGATAGGCGGGCAGATCCAGCGGCACGACGGGGATCGGCAAAGCCAGGGCCTTGGCAAGGCCGCCGGGATCGTCCTGGATGAGTTCAGCAGTGCACGAAGCGCCAACGATCATCGCATCTGGCTTGAAGCGTTCATAAGCGTCGCGGGCGGTTGTTTTGAAGAGTTCAGCCGTATCACTGCCAAGATCGCGGGCCTGGAACGTCGTGTAGGTCACGGGCGGGCGCTTGGAGCGGCGTTCAATCATCGTGAACAAGAGATCGGCGTAGGTGTCACCCTGCGGCGCATGCAAGACATAGTGCAGGCCTTCCATTGCCGTTGCGATGCGCATCGCGCCGATGTGCGGGGGGCCTTCGTAGGTCCAGAGCGTCAGCTGCATGGTCTAGACCTCCAGCCGGGTACGGCGCACCAGCGGGCGCGCGAACAATTCAGCCAGATCACCAGCCTGCTCGTAGCCTTGAACAGGCGTGAAAAGCAGTTCGATCGACCATTTTGTCGTGAAGCCTTCAGCCTCAAGTGGATTGGCGAGCCCAAGACCACAGACGACGAGGTCGGGTTTTTCCTTGCGGCAGCGGTCCAATTGCTTATCGACGTCCTGGCCTTCACTGATGAGGGTGGTGGCTGGCAGTTGCACTAAGTCTTCGGCGAGATGCTGCTTGTGCAAGTACGGTGTGCCAACCTCTACTGGCTGCATGGCAAGCTCAGAGTGCAGGAAACGGGCGAGCGGAATTTCAAGTTGCGAGTCGGGGAAGAAGAAGATCCGCTTGTTGGCGAGGCGGACCTTGTAGGGCTCCAACGCTTGGCGGGCACGGGCTTCGGCTGGCGCTACAACGGCCCGGAAGTGCTTATTTTCGATATTCCATGCATTCGCAGCGGCTTTGAGCCAGGCGGTCGTGCCCTCAGCGCCGAGCGGGAAGGGTGCAGCTATTCGCGTCGCGCCTGCAACTTCGAGAGCCCGTGCGGTTTCGGTCAAGAAAGGCTGCGCCAACAAATATTTGGTCGAAGGGCCAACAGGCGGCATGTCACCTGAGCGCCGGGGCGGGAGGAAATGTACGGGACCAATACCGAGTTTTTCAAAAATACGGTGGAACTGGTCCTCGACGACATCTGCAAGCGCGCCTGCAATTAAAAGGGAGGCCGGTTCATCTGCAGTCTGCCGGGGCATTTCCGGAACGAGGGATGCAAGGCAGGCGTCTTCACCCTGTGTAAACGTCGTCTCGATACCGCTACCGGAATAGTTGAGAACGCGGACGGCTGGCGCGTGCGTTTTGGACAGCCGCTGGGCAGCGCGCGACAGGTCCAACTTAATAACTTCCGACGGGCACGAGCCGACGAGGAACAGAAGTTTGATTTCTGGGCGGCGCTCTAGCAGCCGCGTGACAACAGCATCCAGCTCAACATTTGCATCTGCGAGTCCAGCGAGATCACGCTCATCGATAATGGCGGTGGCGAAACGCGGCTCTGCAAAGATCATCACGCCGGCGGCGGACTGAATGAGATGCGCGCAGGTTCGCGAACCCACCACCAAAAAGAAAGCGTCTTGAATTTTTCTGTGCAGCCAGATGATGCCGGTCAAGCCGCAGAATACTTCGCGTTGGCCGCGTTCGCGCAACACCGGCATATCCTTGCAGGATGTGTCGATGCGTGGCGGGCGGTTGATTTCCAGCACTGTCATATCGGCGACTCCACAAGGCCATGGGGCACATGGGAAGTCTCTGATGCTTGAAGGCGTGCCGAGCGCAGCTTCAAGATGAATTGCAAAGCATTGATGACGTAAGCTGCATAAGCCGCAAGCGCGAGCAACATCCGGTCGTTGACGCTGAGATATCCAAAATACAGCGAGGCCAGATAAGCGGTGTGGAGCGCGAGCACCAGCATCGAGAAGACATCTTCCCAGAAGAAGGCCGCCGCGAAAAGGTAGCGCCCAAAAACCACCTTTTCCCAGATCGAGCCGGTGATCATGATGGTGTAGAGCATCAGGGTCTTGAGAATGATAGATGAGGTGGCGGCGGCTTCACCGGCGCCAGTCTTCAAATAGCGCACCACAAGCGTGATACTGATCAAGAAAACCAAGAATTGCAGCGGAGCCAGAATGCCTTGAATCAGCGTCCAATGTGTATGGTCGCGCCGGAAGCGCTGCTCCGGTGTGTAGAGGGACTTGCTGATAGATGGCCGATTTCGTCCGGCTGACATCGTCCTCGATCTCCCCTTGTCGCTTCCACTTGTGGTGCGAAAGTCGTGGTTGAGGCGAGACTATGATCCAGTCCCAATCAATGTCAATCTAGCTTGACGTAAATTTCTCTTTACATTTTCAAGCTACGGGTTTTTTATGATCCAGTTCTCGATAGCGCCAACTTAAATCACGTGCTTAATTCTCAGCCGTTAAAAACTTAAAAAGCTATCCACGAGGAAACGCGGCTTTGCTTTTGCTGAAGTCCTGAAACGCTCGAAGGGAATAAGGCCCAAGCCAAGTGTAACGGGGGGAGGATTATCCCGTGACCAATGCGAGGCAGTTCGTCGAAGTATTAAGCCAGCTCGTGGAGTGCGAGCCACTGGGGGCTGGTGCGGGGCAGTTTTCAAAGCCTGGGGCACTCTACCCTAATCAAAAACATGAGCCGGGACGCACTACGTCCCGGAGCAAAGATTTACTGGCAGATGCCATTGAATCTGAAATCATTCCGCGCTTGATGCTCTCGCATCGGATGTCGCAATCAACGCCCGGCTCCAAGCGGCAAAAGAAACGAATTTTGTCCGCGGTTGATGTCTCGGAATTCGCGCGGCTTGTCGTTCAGCACGACGTTGGGGTTTCTGAGAGCTATGTCGATATTTTGCGCAAGCAAGGTATTGGCCTTGAAGCCATTTTCATGGAGCTATTGGCCCCTGCCGCAAAGCACCTCGGCGAATTGTGGCTGTCGGACAATTGCACCTTTTTTGACGTGACCATCGGGCTGTCAAGAATTCATCAATTGGTCCACAAGCTCAGTCACGTGTTTGAGAGCGAGGGCCAGGCTGAGGCGATGGGCCGGTCAGCTCTACTTGTCCCTGTGCCGGGTGAGCAGCATGGTCTTGGCCTACTTCTGGTTGAAGAGTTTTTCCGCCGCGACGGCTGGGATGTTTGGGCACCAAACCGCATCTCGGGCGAAGAGGTGGTACGGACTGTTTCTGAGGAAAACTTTGATGTTGCGGGGTTTTCTGTCACATGTGGGGTCTTGTTCGATGACCTTACATCAGTTATCCAAGCCATAAGACAAAAGTCTCGGAATCGGAACATTTTCATCATGGTCGGTGGCCGTTTCGTGAATGAACATCCCGAATTTGTCGAACGTGTAGGTGCCGACGCAACTGACGCTGACGGTAGTCAAGCACCTAGACTGCTCGATACGCGCCACGCGCAGTTGCACCGGCCTTGATGACAGGAAATTCGCTTTCCGTGGCTATGTACGACAGACTCGGAACACAGATGCAGGTTGCTCGAAAGCCAGTGGACCAGTTCCGTTCCCCCAAGAAAACACTCGGTGATTTGGATGCCGAGGCTGCCGCGAGACTGATCGCGACAGTCGGTGATATTGCGCTAGTGCTTGATAATAAGGGCATTATTCGCGATGTTGCTTGTGGAAGTGAAGATTTTTCCAAAGAAGGCTTTGAGTCTTGGATTGGGAAGCGCTGGGTTGATACGGTCTCCGATGAAACGCGCCCGAAGATCGAAGACCTGCTGAGGGATGCTGACAAGGCTCAACAAAAATGGCGTCAGGTCAACCATCCGTCCGCTCGGGGCCCTGATATCCCTATACAATATGCCACTGTTCAGATCGGCAACGGAGGCCGCATTGTGGCCGTTGGCCGTGATCTCCGATCCATGGCCGTCATGCAGCAGAGGCTCGTTGATACCCAACAGTCGATCGAACGCGATTATGCACGTGTCCGTCATGCCGAGACCCGCTATCGCCTGCTTTTCCAGATCACTTCTGAAGCTGTGATTGTGATCGATGGTATGACAGGCCTCGTGGTTGAGGCTAATCCAGCTGCGGCGCGAGTTACGGGACGGTCTGTTAAGCGCTTAGGTGGCCGTTCATTTCCTGAAATGTTTGATGGCGATGACGCAAAAAAAATCCAGGCCCACTTGGCCGCCGCGCGCGGCGCTGGGCGCGCCGATCCGGTTGACGTGAAGCTATCTGAGGGCAAGCAGGAGCTTTCGGTGTCGGCATCGGCCTTCCGCCACGATAACAGCCTGCATTTCTTGGTCCGGTTGGTGACGCCAGCGGCCGAATCGACCGGCGGCCCGCGCGCCCGGCTCTTTGATGTTGTGGATAAATTGCCAGATGGTTTTGTTGTCACCGATGTCGAACGGCGGATTTTGACAGCAAATGCTGCGTTCCTTGAATTTGTGCAAGCCGGTTCGCAGGAACAAGTTCTGGGCGAGCGCTTGGACAAATGGCTAGGCCGCCATTCCATGGAAATGAATGTTTTGGGTACCAATCTGCGAGAAAATGGCTCGGTCAGGCACTTTACGACTTTGTTGCGGGGTGAGTTCGACTCCTCCGAAGAAGTCGAGATTTCAGCCGTCGCCGTTAACGCAGGCGATCAGCCATGCCTTGGCTTCACGATCCGCAGCGTAGCCCGCCGCCCGAACTACATCGTCAATGGCCACCGCGACATGCCGCGCTCTGTTGAGCAACTCACGCAGCTGGTCGGACGCGTCAGTCTTAAAGATCTGGTGCGTGAGTCGACCGATGTGATTGAGCGGTTGTGCATTGAAGCCGCCCTGGAATTGACAGGCGACAATCGCGCCTCCGCCGCTGATATGCTCGGCCTTAGCCGTCAGAGTTTGTATTCAAAACTCCGCCGTCATGGGCTAGGTGATCTCGATCCTAGTTCCGGTTTCGGGGCCTAGGTGAAGTCTGCGCTGCGCCGTATCAATGGATCATGAAGTGTCAATGGCGTCGCCCTACGTTAGAGTGTCACCCTAAATAGGCATCAGCGTCTGTAACTTTGATCACTTTTAGGCGGTAAATCCTAGCTCGGAGGTGCATGACGCACAGCCGGAAAACCATATAATTTGACAAAAATACTGTAAATAAAAATTGACACTTTCTGGGCAGCGCCGTAGCTTTTACGTCATGGCAGATTCAGTTCAGTCGGCATCCCGGCCAGATCCCTTAGCAGTCATAGAACTGTTGAAGCCGATCACGTGGTTTCCACCAATGTGGGCGTTTAGCTGTGGCCTGGTTTCTTCCGGTGTTTCAGCCGCTGATTTTCGTCTCTCCACTCTCATTGCTGGTGTGCTGCTCACAGGGCCGCTCGTCTGTGGCACGTCTCAGGTCGTCAATGATTGGTTTGATCAAGACGTCGATGCCATCAACGAACCGGAGCGGCCAATTCCCTCTGGTCGCGTTCCAGGGCGCTGGGGCCTATACATCGCGATTGTGTGGACCTTTGTGTCTCTCGCTGTTTCCGCGCTTCTAGGCCCATGGGGCGTCGTGGCAACGACGATTGGATTGGCGCTAGCCTGGGGCTACAGCGCGCCGCCGATGCGTCTCAAATTAAATGGCTGGTACGGTAATAGCGCCGTGGCGCTGTGCTACGAGGGTTTGCCGTGGTTCACAGGGGCGCTCGTCGCGGGTGGACATTTACCGGGCTGGCCTATTCTGGCGCTTGCCGCTCTCTATAGCGCCGGCGCTCACGGCATTATGACTCTCAACGACTTCAAAGCTGTCGAGGGCGATATCAAAATGGGCGTGCGATCGCTGCCCGTTCAAATGGGTGCCGGTCCAGCCGCAAAGCTTGCTTGCGTTGTGATGGCCGTCCCGCAAGTTATCGTGGCGATGCTGCTCTACAGTTTGGACCGGCCGTTTGCCGCCCTCGCAATATGCGGTGTGCTCGCGGCACAAATCTATTTCATGCAGCGCTTGCTCACTGACCCACGCAAATACGCGCCCTGGTATGGCGCAACTGGCGTGACGCTTTACGTCTCCGGTATGATGATCAGCGCCTTCGCTGTCCGCAATCTCGCAGGGGGGGCGCTATGACCGAGGCGCCGCTCAGCTGGATTTCGATTGTGCGCATCGGGCTTGTGCAAACAGCTCTCGGCGCCATCGTGGTGCTGACGACATCAACGATGAACCGCGTGATGGTTATCGAGCTTGCACTGCCAGCGATGGTGCCGGGCGCGCTAGTTGCGATTCATTATGGCTTACAGGTATTGCGCCCGCGCTGGGGCTATGGCTCTGACGTCAGCCGCCACCGGACGCCGTGGATCATTGCGGGCATGGCGCTTCTTGCACTTGGCGGAACGGGCGCCGCAATTTCAATTGCGCTCATGGCTCAGAATTTGACACTCGGAATTGCCCTCGCCGTTGTAGCCTTTGTGCTGGTCGGAATCGGTGTTGGCGCAACTGGCACATCGCTGCTGGCTTTGCTCGCCTCGCGCGTTGGCGAAGACCGCCGGGCACCCGCTGCAACCGTCGTGTGGCTAATGATGATCATGGGATTCGTCGTCACGACAGTCATGGCCGGATCATATCTCGATCCTTATTCTGCCTCGCGCCTCGTGGCGATAACAGCCACCGTTTCGGCGATTGCTTTTGCCGTGGCGTCGCTGGCGATCTGGGGGATCGAGGGCCAGGGGCAAGCTGCGAAAAAAGACAATGCGGATGCGGCAGCGAAGCCCACTTTCAGGCAAGCGTTTCTGCAGGTTTGGAATGAGCGGGAGGCGCGGCAATTCACGGTCTTTATTTTCATTTCCATGCTGGCCTACAGCATGCAGGATCTGATCTTAGAGCCGTTCGCGGGGCTGATTTTTGGTATGACGCCGGGGCAATCGACTAAGCTTAGCGGCCTCCAGCATTCAGGTGTATTTGCAGGAATGATTTTGGTCGCGCTCGCGGCAAATCCTAAATTTGGCTTTGGTTCATTGAGGGCATGGGTCACGGGTGGATGCATGGCGTCCGCGTTGGCGCTGTTATCCTTGATCATGGCAGGATCTGCGGGTCCAGCCTCTCTCCTCAAGGCCGCTGTCTTCACACTCGGTGTCGCGAATGGCGCCTATGCGGTTGCGGCCATCGGCTCAATGATGGGTCTGGCCGCTGCCGGACAAAACGCGCGTGAAGGAACCCGGATGGGTATCTGGGGTGCAGCTCAAGCCGTGGCTTTTGGCATTGGTGGATTTTTTGGCACACTTGCCGTCGATTTCGCCAGGATGTTTCTACCCCCATTTGAAGCCTATTCAAGCGTGTTTGCTTTCGAATCCCTATTGTTCGTTTTGTCGGCCGTTCTTGCGATGCGCACACTGAGCCCTGGACAGCAAGCGGCCCGTACAGCGATGAACATTCCAAACGGCAAGCTCGCAGCCAGTGTTGGGCACGGATAATCCTCATGACAAGTCTCGAAACGTTTGATGTTGTAGTTGTTGGCGGCGGCCCATCGGGCGCAACAGCGGCCCACGATCTTGCCCAACGGGGTCATCGTGTACTGCTACTCGACAAAGCAGGGCGCACCAAGCCGTGTGGCGGCGCAATCCCACCGCGCTTAATCAAGGATTTTGAAATTCCACGAGATCTCCTTGTTGCCGAGATCAACTGCGCGCGTATTATTTCGCCTGCAGATAAGGCCGTCGATATGCCCATCGACGGTGGATATGTCGGCATGGTTGATCGAGATACATTCGACGAATGGTTGCGCTGCCGGGCGGCAGATTCAGGCGCAGAACGCCGGACAGGCACCTTCATAGAGCTGGGCCGTGATGCTGATGGTATTGCCATTGTCCGGTACCGGCGGCGCAGCGAAGACGGTACGGAAATCCTTGAGCATGTCCTGGCGCGGTCAATCATTGGCGCTGACGGCGCGTTGTCGGCGGTCGCACGCCAGGCAATGCCAGGGATTAAACACCCGCCTTATGTCTTCGCGTATCACGAGATCATTAAGATGCCGAAGGCACTGCCAGGAGAGGCAATAGCCAATGGCAACTACGGCGAGAAGCGCTGCGATGTCATTTACAATGGCCAACTATCGCCAGATTTCTACTCGTGGATTTTCCCGCATGGTGATACCGCCAGCATTGGCACAGGTACGGCGCTAAAGGGATTTTCACTGAAAACTGCGGTTGGGGAGTTGCGTAAACTCAACGGGCTTGAGGGTTGCGAGACCGTGCGGCGCGAGGGTGCCCCAATCCCAATGAAGCCCCTCAAAAAATGGGATAATGGCCGGGATGTCGTTTTGGCTGGAGATGCTGCGGGCGTTGTCGCGCCTGCGTCGGGCGAAGGTATTTATTATGCCATGTACGGCGGCCGTGTCGCCGCTGACGCCGTTGAAGCCTTCCTTACAACTGGAGATGCACGTTCTCTTGCGCTTGCCCGCAAACGCTTCATGAAAGCGCATCGCACCGTGTTCTGGGTTTTGGGGGTCATGCAGCACTTCTGGTACCGTAACGACAAACGGCGTGAGCGGTTTGTCGATATCTGCCGTGACAAGGATGTGCAGGAACTGACCTGGCAATCCTATATGCACAAAGAATTGGTGCGCAAAAAGCCGATGGCTCACGTCAGGATTTTCTTTAAAGATCTTGCCCATCTCGCTGGCATTACGCCGTCATGAAAGAGACGCGGTCTGATGGCTGAGATCATTTCGAGCGGCCGGATTGCGGACATTATCATCGCACTTATGTTGCTTGAGGGCTTGGCGCTTTATGTTTTCAACCGGACATCAGGCCGGGGCATTCCCTTCCCAGAAATTGCCGGAAACTTTATGGCCGGTATCTGTCTGTTACTGGCCTTGCGCGCGGGCCTAGGCGGCGCGGCCTGGTGGTGGCCAGCCCTCTGGTTAGGGCTCGCACTTGCCGGTCACCTCGCCGACTTATGGGCGCGCTGGCGCAACTAGGACAGCTTCTTCCAGCAGGGAACGTTGCGCAAAAATGCAAAAGGCTTGTGTTCAATGGTTTGGCGGCTCAGAATAGACGGCCTGTATCCTGGCTCGCATTGCCTGCTATATAATCACATTTGCTCTACTTATTGCAGCCAAATAGCATGCTAGCATCGAGCGAGACTTGAGCCACAAGGAGCGCTTGATCTCGGCCATGAAACTCGAGGCGATCATAGTTCGGGCAGACGGTGTCCTTGCCGATACCGGCGCGGTCTATCGCTGCGCTTTAGAATATGTGCTCGAGGAGGCCGGCTTTGAGCGTAAGATCAACACTCAGGCATTTGATGATCTTCCAAGCGCGATCGTCTCTAAAGAGACCGTAGAGAAGCTTGTTGTGAGCCGGGTCAAAGCGTTACGGCGCAGCGAAGATGCACCGCTGTTGGCATCGGCCGTGTTCAGGCGCTCGATCACGGTTTTCGATGAAATGATTGAAGATGGTTCGTTCGAACCGCGTCCAGGTGCTGCTGAATTGTTATCGCACGCGGTGGCAACCGGCATGGGTGTCGCATTGATTTCCAACCTCCCAGAGCGGAAAGCGCGCGAGTTGGCGTGTATAATACCAGCCTTTGCTGGGAATGGGCAACACGTCACCCTCGTATGTCAGGAAGAGGGGAGCCCGGGTGCGTCGCATTCATCGCTTTATGAGCGGGCATTGCTACAGCTCGGCGCAGATGCGAGCCGGTGTCTATTGTTTGAATCATCAGGGCATGGCCTTGATGCTGCGCACGACCTCAATCTAGCCGCCATTGTTGTCCGCTCAAGTTGCTCGGGCCAGCACGGAATTGGCCACGCTGTCACGGTGGTCGATCATTTGCCAGAAATCTTGGGCGCCAAATACAGCAACGGCGTGCAACCCAACACTCCGGTCTCTGGCGAGCAGCTGATTGAGGCCGCACACGTACTACACGGCAAGGCACGAAAATGGTTTGAGTTGAGCGAAAGGAGAGTCACCATGCGTGTATCAGATATCCTGAAGGAAAAAGGCTCAGAGGTTAAAACCATCACGGCAGGCGAAGCGATCCAAACCCTCGCCCGGCGCTTGAACGCTGAAAAAGTTGGTGCGATGGTTGTTGTCGGTCCGCAGGGCGCGATTGAAGGCATTATCTCTGAGCGTGACATTGCGCGCGGGATCGCCATTCATGGGGGCGATCTTATCGACATGCCGGTCAAGGATTTGATGACCAAAGTGGTCATTACGTGCGCGCCGGTCGACAGTATTTTCAGTGTGGCACGCGTCATGACGCAGCGCCGTATTCGCCACTTACCCGTGACAGAAGACGGCAAGCTGGCCGGCCTCGTCAGCATCGGCGACGTTCTGAAATACCGGCTCGAGGAAGTGCAGCTCGAGGCCAATGTGCTGCGCGATTACACAATCGCTCTCAGGTAAGCGGTGCGCGGTTAAGAACAGGAGTGGGATGGCGGATTGCCGGTCCTCTCCTGTGCTGCGCCCGCGCATGTGCGGTGAGACGTTTACCACCCCAACAATCCTGCCAACCAAATTTTTCGGGCGCGCGCGAAAACCTCGTGACGGACTGTCAAGGCCATGTTACGACACAGGCATGCAGGACAGCTTGACACTTTGTCGTGTAATCTTAGCTAGACCCCGCGGCTTCTGTGCCGGGGTCGTGCGGGCGGTTGATATTGTCGAGCGCACGCTGGCTCTTTATGGTGCCCCGGTCTACGTCCGGCACGAAATTGTCCATAATCGTCATGTGGTTGAGAGGCTTCAGGGTCTTGGTGCCATCTTCGTCGATGAAGTCGATGAGATCCCCGAAGGGGCCGTCACAGTGTTCAGCGCCCACGGCGTTTCGCGCGTCGTGGAGGCGGCAGCATCGGGCCGAGCACTCGATGTCATTGATGCCACCTGCCCATTGGTCCGGCGCGTGCACCGCGAAGGTCAGCAATACGCCGATCAGGGCTACGATGTCATTCTGGTTGGTCACAATGGCCATGCTGAGGTTGAAGGCACGCGCGGACAGATCACGGGCTCGGTCCAGATCGTAGCAACCACGGATGATGCGGAGCAGGTTGCGGTCCGCGATTCAGAGCGGGTTGCTTACATTACGCAGACCACACTCAGTTTGTTTGACACACAAGACATCATCGGCGTTTTGAAGCGGCGATTCCCGGCTATCGTCGGGCCCGACACCCGCAATATTTGCTATGCAACGCACAACCGCCAAGCGGCTGTGCTTGAGCTTGTTGAGCGCGCCGATCTGGTTCTGGTCGTTGGTTCAGCCAATAGTTCCAACGCCAACCGCTTGCAAGAGCTTGCCAAGCATTCTGGCGTTCCTGCCTATCTCATCGATGCACCCGGCATGATCGATGCTGCGTGGCTCGATGGCATATCTTGTATTGGATTAACCGCCGGTG
>JAYTQI010000508.1:0-2759 GCA_043746825.1 Hyphomicrobium sp.
CCCACAGCAGCTTTTTGCTTGCACGCTGCCGCATGACCCTAATCGGCCGGTCGGTGGCATAAAACAGCCGGAACTGCTGCAGCAGCACCGGCGTCATCAGCTCATTATCATTTTTCGCATCCGCGAACTCTTTTGCATTTTTCGCATCCGCGAACTCTTTTGCTTTTTTCGCATCCGCGAACTCTTTTGCTTTTTTCGCACCCGCGAACTCTTTTGCTTTTTTCGCATCCGCGAAGGGCAACTCAAGACCGGAAATAAAAAACTGCTTGTGCCCCGGAGCGAAGCGGCCACTTAGTCGGCGCGATTGCGACATCAGCCAGACGATCTCGCCCAGCACCTCGCTGACCTTCCGCGCGTGGCCCTCGGGCGGCGCATGAGAAAATGGCCCCTTGGGCGGTCCAGCAGCGCCTCCTTTGCCTGCCGCAGGCGACTCCCCTGGCGGGGAGCCGGCCGCCGGCGGCGGAGCACCTGCCGTGTGGCCATTGCCGCCATTGCCCGGCCCGCCTGGGCCCGTTGCCCGCGCTGTTGGCGGCTGTGACGGCGCTGCGCCAATCGGCCGTCACATTGAGCGCTGGCTTCGCGGCCAGCCTGTCGTTACCCGGCGCGGTCGGATCGAAGTTCGGAATGTGTGGTGTAGGTTGCGCGGCGGTTTTTGAGGTCTTCCAAATCACGGCCAATCTCCTTCATGGTCAGACACTTGACCGCGCTAGTTTGCGCAGCACTAAGGCCCACCTGCAACAGCTTCCGAGATTGAGAGAAGTCCGCGAATGTCAGGAGCTTGAACTGCCGCTCCCAACGCCAACCACGTAACCCGCAACAGCGGCGTTAACTATGGCGCGAGCAATTCCCTCTGTATAGCCCTCTAAAATTTTTCGCCGCCACCCTAGAGGCAGCGCGGCGGCACCTGCCCTTGTCATCCCGGGCGAACCCGCTTGCGAGACCCGGGACCCAGAAACGCCAACTCCATTCTGAGGGCTAGGTCCCGGCGCTCCAAATTCGCTTAACAAGCGAATATTTCGGCCGGGATGACAGTCCCCCCCCCTTAACCACTCCCCAAATCCCCATCCCCCTGTGCCCCCCGGAACAGCGGGGCGTTGAACCTTTCGGCAATGTGCAGCGACGAACACTTGAACGCCGCAATCGCCAGCCGAGCCCAGCCCAAAGGAGAACGCCCCATGTCCCGCACAATGTCAGAAACCAAAGCCGAGCCGATGATCCGGACGTTGTCCGAGGCACTTTCTGACGGCAGCACGCGCTGCCCTGCGACTTACCTCTACGGCCGCGTCCAATCGTTCCGTAGCGACTTTGGCGTCGGCATCATAGCTGCCGATGATGGCCGCAAATACCGCTTTCAACGCCGCGACCTGATCAACGCCCAAACTGATCTCGATGGCCAGCCCGTGCACTTCGCCGTCGCAGGCCTCAAACCGCAATCCATCATCGTGCTCAACGGCTCGCCGTTCGCGGTCTTCGCCTCCGCGCGTCACCAGTAACGAGTTCAGGAGGGCACGCCATGACCGTGATCAATCCCAGCGACGTGCCTGCGGTCTCAACCGGCGCCCTGCTGGTTGTGATGCGCGCCGCCATCGCCAACGGCCAAGGTTTAGCGCTGCTGAACGGGCTCAGCGAAGACAATATCCGCGCCCTCGAAACTAAAATCTGGTCCCACTTTGCCAACGAGCCGCAAACCCGCCTGGCAGTGGCACTCAGATTTCGCGCTCTGCTCGATGTGTTCGCGAGCCGCCGCTTGAAAGAGCTGTTTTTGCAGAACGGCTTCAAGCTGATTGCCCGCGCCATTGCCGAGGCTTCGACCCAGCGCCTCAACACGCAGTTCGGATTCAAAGCTCAGAAATTCGTCACGGCGCTTTCAACGCCGCCAGCTCGCCGTGCGGCTCCACGCATCCAATGCGAAACCACGCAACTCGCCGCTTAAACCTGAAACAGCAAACAAAAACACGCATCGGGGACCCCAATGGCACACGACGCAAGCTTCAAGATCAAAGGCGGAAAAGTGGGCATTTTGCTGCTCCATCGGCTGTGCGGCACCCCCGTAGAGATGCGCTTTGTCGCCAACGGCCTCGCCCGCCAGGGCTACACCGTCTATTGCCCGAAGCTTGCCGGTCATTGCGGTTCGGTCGAAGACGTCAAGGCGACCTCCTGGATCGACTGGTACCGCAGCGCCGAGGAAGCCCTCGATGAGTTGCGCAAAGATTGCGATGTCGTGATCGCGGGCGGGCTCTCAACCGGGGCGGTGCTGGCATTGATGCTCGCCGCCAAACAGCCAACAAAAGTTCAAGCCACTGCGCTTCTTGCGCCGACGCTCTGGCTCAATGGCTGGATGATCCCATGGTATGCAAAATTATTTCCCATTCTGCCAACGCGTTGGCTCGCGAACCTGTTCTCGTTTCCCCATCACGCGCCGCACGGCATCAAGGACGCCCGCATCCGCGATTTCATTCAAGCCTTGCGCTCATCCAAAGGCGCAACAGAAGCCGGTCATCCGGTGACACCGGGCTGCATGGTGTTTGAGCATCGCCGCCTCTCACAAGCGGTGCGCAAGCTGGTGCCGTATATCCGCCAGCCTTCGCTGATCGTGCACCCGCTGGAAGACGATTACGCAGCTATCAGCAATGCCACTTACCTCAAGGGCGCGCTGCCGGGCACCGTCGATATGGTCGTGTTGGATGACAGCTATCACATCGTCACGGTTGATAAGCAGCGCCACCTCGTGGTCGAGGCGATTGACAAGTTCGCAGCTC
>JAYTQI010000509.1:0-14239 GCA_043746825.1 Hyphomicrobium sp.
TATGGGGGAAATTTTCGGGATAAGCCCATCCATCCCCAATATGCACCGTTACCGAATACTCGCCGGCTCCGAGAAAGTTGTCATCAAAGCGAAAGTGCACACCCTTGTCGCCATGCGGATTTAAGAGGTTATGACCATCGAGGCCGGATGATTGCCAAAAGGCGTGCACCCCGTCGTCGCGGGTAAACTTCAAGATCACATCTGCTCGCGGCTGCGGCTGCCTGAAGTTGGCTCGCACAACAATCTCAAATGGCTGGCGCTCGCGCACAACAAGCGTCTCTTCACCATCGACGATAAGTTTGGCTGAGGTAATTTCAACTTCAGGCTGGCTGGCCTCAAGAGCCGCACGCCTTAGATCTGCGAGTTGAGCGGGAGCTGGTACTGGAACACGCACTTCAAACTGATAAGTTGTCCAGTCGCCGGCTGTGGTTTCGCCCGCCGCCGGGCACTCGGCCCACTTGGCCTGGCCAATGTCGAGATACTCAAGCGTCAATCTTTCCTGATCGTTGCCGGCCGCCGCCTCAATTGAAATCATAAGGTCAAGGGCGTCGCTGTGACGCTGGGGATCTAAAGTCAACAATATCTGTCCGCCGGCATTGCGGCTCGGCATCCGCATGATTTGCCGGCAGACTTCGCCGCGCCGGTCGTGGATGCGGCCCCATTCGCTCTCAAGAACATCGAGAACCGCCGATCCTTGGGGCGGCGCGGCGCTCATGAATTCCAGCGGAACGGCAACCGGCTCTGCGGCCAAGCCGCGAATTTCGATGCCACGAACATAATGCGCGGTCGAGAATTGGCCGCCACCCTTTCGCACAATACGAAGCCGCACAGTCTGGTCGGCTGCCAATTCGCCAGGAAGCGGCGTGACTTGCCTTATTGCAGAGCTAGCGATGTGCTTGGTGCGTAAAACCGTATCTTCTGTCCGGCGATAATCAAGTTCGTATTGCGTGAGCACCTGCGCTGCAGCCCCATGCATACGCACACTACCATTCTGAATCCATATGACGGTGTCGCACATCTGTTGGACGGCCGCCAAAGAATGGCTCACGAACAGCAGCGCTTTGCCTCGGTCGCAGAACTGCTGCATGCGCCGCGCAGCCTTCGCAGCAAAGTAGCCGTCGCCGGTCCCGAGCACTTCGTCAATGATCAGGATCTCGGGATCGACCGCCGTCGCAATGCCAAAAGATAACCGCGCACCCATCCCTGTGCTGTACGTTTTCACCGGCTGATTAATAAAAGAGCCCAGCTCTGTAAAATCAGCGATATCTTCAACCAGCGCATCGAGCCGCTTGGCCGGAACGCCCTGTAGCGTCAGATTAAACCGGATGTTTTCAATGCCGGATTCATTCTCATTCCAAGCAGGAACCATGCTGAGTAGTGATGAAATCCGGCCATGAGTTGTCACCGTGCCGGAAGTTGCGGAGATGGTGCCAGCAATTGCTTTGAGTAGCGTACTTTTGCCTGCACCGTTGGGCCCAACGATCCCAACGCGCTCACCTTCCCGTATTTGCAATGAGACATCGCGCAGAGCCCAGAATAAATCATGGCGGACGTTGCCGAAAACGAGCTCCTTTAAAAAATCCGATGGGTGGCCATACATTTTGTAGGCCAGAGAAAGGTGATCAACATCGATGACCGTCTGGCTCATAGCGCGCTCCCAAACATGGGCCGGAGCCGGCGGAACATCCTATAGCCTGACGTGAATGCCACCAGCGCAAAAACCAGCGCCATAAGCCACGCCAAGGGATGCTCAATGCGCCCGAAATACAATACGTCTTGATACACCCAGATGAGCGAGGAAAACGGATTGAGATATATGATTGGCTTGAATAATGCCGGCACCCAAGCTGGCAGATAGACGACCGGCAGCACGTACATCATGCCTGTCGATACCAAAACGATGACATCTTTGATGTCTCGAAAAAATACGCCGATGGCACCCAGAGCCCAACTACACCCCATGGCTGTCAAGGCATGCAGCGCGCCGACGGCTGGCAGCAAGATGTAGGTCCACGGCAGGCCGCCGTCTTTGATGAGGGTATAGAGCGCAACGAGGCCAATCGACACAAACCAGACAACCGAATGGACAAGCACGTCTCTGACGGGAAGTATGCGAGCATCGAACGTAAACTGCTTGATTAGGTTGCCATTGCCCGAAATCGACGTTGGCGACGTCGAAAGTATGGGACTGAATGACAACCAGGCACTCAGGCCGGAAAGAATATAAATGGTATAGTCGCGCGGCAGTTCGTGCGTGCCACCAATTCTTTGCTTAAATACGACACCGAAAACGAATACGAGAAGTGCCATCTGGAACAGCGGATGGCCAATGGCCCAGAACACACCAAGCGCTTGACCTGAATATCGAGACACCAATTCACGGCGCGCCATGGCGTAAAGCAGGCCGTAATTTGCACCGACAAATCCCAGCGCCTCACGCAGAGCCTGCAGATGAGCTGCGATGCTGAAGAGGGAGCCGAGCGCCCGGACACCAGGCATTGAGCGTACGCCTGCGGCCTGTCTCATTTGCTGTCTCCATTGACGGCAATAGCGGGAGCAGGTCGCAATGTTACTCCGAGTATATCTGGTACAGCAACGCGCTGGCGTCCGATTGCACGAAGCATGCGGTCATACGCCTGCTGTGGCTCAACGAGGCTCGCAATCACTACGCCGTCGAAAGACGCCTTCACGAATTTCAGGTCAGCAACGACAGGCACACCAATAATTAGCGATTTTTTCTGGTTCGCGTCGATCACCGCAACGACAACTAATTTGTGCTCAAGTGCACAAAGAATAGCGATCTCGGCGAGATCACCAGAACCGGCCACGGTAATCGCGCGCCACTTGCGCTCGTGAGCGAGGTCCGCAAGCAATGTCCCACATGAATGCCGCGCCGATCGGAAGAAGGACAATGAATAATTTAAATACTCGGCGGAAAGTCTTGATTTTTCGGCGAGCCCCTTCGGGGTCAGGTAATAAGCATAGCGGCTTGGCGGCGCTGTGCGCACTTTGATGAGGCCCTTCTTCGCGCAGCGCTTGACGTAAGCGTTGACTAGACCCAGCGCGATACCAAGCTCATTAGCTATCCGGCGCTGACTAGTCGCGCCACTACGTTGTATCGCGGTTAGAATACCGGCTGTGTTGCGAGCGTCTACAGCCTTTTCATGCTTAATCGACATGACATCTCACGGGAAAATCTACAATTCATGTTGCTGTCTACTTCGTTCACGCCATGAACGTCAAGTCGTGATGCCTTTCATTCACAGCAACCAAACGAAAGTGTGGACAAAGCAAGGCCGCCAATTGCCGAGTAATCGCAGCAGCTCTACGTTGCGTCATCTGTAATTTGTAAGTGTGAGGAGTTTGATTGAATGACCCAGGATTGCCGGAACATAATTGACCGTGAAGCCAGTATTACGAGTGTTTTTTCTTGGCGCGCTGGCTGTGAGCCTTATCTCACGGCCAATTTCTCATCTTGCGTCCCAGGCTAAACAATCCGTTTAAGGTGATTGGGAGATCCAAAATTTTGAGCATGCGGGAAGCGATTACCTAAACGCTAGATATAGTCCAGCACTATTAATAAAGCCCATTTCTGAAATAGATTCGACCTACGATTACGATTTTGATCTCATTGCCGAGGTAACGAGCAGATTGAAAGCCGTAGACCGGCGCAGCGCATTGAGTCAGCTTTTTGAGAAAATAACTTTACAAGAACAGTAATCACCTGACAGTTCCACTCCGTTTTGCGGGTCAGATGGCGGCGGTTTGAGGGTTGGTTTCAGCCTGATTTCCGGGCTTCGATTTCTCCTTCTTTTTTGGCTCTGAGATTTGAGCGGCTGACGGCAATCCGGCCATAAAAACGGCGGCTGGCGTTCTAACCTTCATGCCGCGTCCCTGATGCGGACGTTTGGTATTGTAGACGATGAGATAAGCTTCGAGAACCACCTGCATTTCCTCAATCGTTTCGAACCAGGTCTTGCGGCCTTCGACGCGGAAGTGCTCATCCAGCAGGGTGCGATGGAATCTTTCGATGATGCCGTTCGACTGCGGGCGCGACACGCGGGTGGTTCGGTGGGCGATGTCTTCGAGCTGGAGGAACAGTTCGTAAGGGTGCCGGTCAGGGCGTCCGCAGAACTCGCGGCCATTGTCGGAGCGTACGGTTTCAATCTTAGTGTCCACCGCTTCGACGGCCGGGATGACGTCATTGTTCATGAGGTGGACGGCGGTGATCGGCAGCTTGCTCGGATGCAGTCTCGCCCAGGCATACCGCGCGTGGCAATCGATGGCAGTTTGCAGGTAGATTTTGCCGACACCCTTGAGCACGCCAACGAAGAAAGTATCGACGGCGACGAGACTTCCGGTGTGCGGGGCCTCGATGTGGCGCTCGCGAAACTCGGGCGAGAAGCGTTCCAGTAGCCGGATTTGATCATTGGATAACGTGATCTTGCGGTCAGAGGTTTCTTTCTCAAGCCGGAGCAGACGCTTGTGCTTGGTGAGAAGGCCGTTGCGTTGCCACACACCACGAACGCCGCCGGACGAGACTTGCAGGCCGCGCATACGCAACTCCTGTTCGACTCTGGTGGCGCCATGGCAGGGATGTTCGAGGGCGTGGTCGAGAACGGCCTGCTCGCTCTCGGCGGGGACGCGGTTGGGATGGGGGCCGCGCGCGCCGGGCATGCGGTCGACGAGGCCGTCGGCGCCAAAGGTCTGGAAGTTGCGGCGGATCTCGTAGAACTGCTGGCGGGAATAGCCGGCCAGTTTGCAGGCCTTGGACACATTGTCGAGGTCGGACGCGAGTTGCAGCAAAGTGAGCTTGCGGCGTGCTATCTTGTCGGTCGTGTTCATGTTGATCTCCGTTGGGTCAGATGAGCGTGTTGCAACGTCATCTAAACCCGCTCCGGAGCGGCATGGCCACACCTCGTTCTGGGTCGAACGAAAAATGGCCCAAGTGTCAGGTGATTACCGTATCAGCACATTCGAAGACTTGTCATTTAGAAGCTCACGCGAATTGGTCACGGGCTCTGTCAAATAGTGATAGTAAATTTTGAAAGATAATGCACCTGCCTAATCTGCGATTGATATCGCATATTACACCTGAGCTGGCCATCAAAGATACTGCTGACAGAACTCTTCGACACTAAGAAGCGACCATATCAACAGACGACGGTTCTGTTTGCCTTCCAAGTGCTCGTTGACAAGGCCACGAACTGTCTGTTGATCGAGATAATTCCAGATCTTGGCACTGTTCGCATCAAGCACGCGCCGTACATAATCGATGCTCTCACCTTTGAACCAACTTGCATCCGGAGCCGAGAACCCCTGCTTTTCGCGTTCAACCACTTCGCGCGGCACATGCCTGCCCATAACATTGCGCAATAACAGCTTTCCATCGTTTGTTTTCTGGAAATAACGCGCAGTCTTTTCACCTGGCTCGTTCTCATCAAGCTTCACAACCGCATCGAGATTTCCAAGCTTCATACGTGTTGGTAGCTTCATGGCGAAATCGACGAGGTCGTTGTCGAGGAATGGCACGCGCGTCTCAAGTGCGTGTGCCATCGACAGCTTATCTTCAACCACGAGAAGCCCGTGCATAAATGTCTTGGCTTCTAGGTAGAGCGAGTGATTAACATAGTCTTCTGGCTTGGTAAGATCATCGGCGTGCGTGCCAAACGTGTCGCGAAAAATATCTCGAGTCCACACGTGGCTAACGTCTTTCCAGACAGGCTGGAAAACCTGGCGCAAAGTTGCGTTAGGGATCAGTCGTTGCCAAAATACATAGTATTTGTCGATGTAGTGCTCGAAATCGTCGTTCACCACCGCCCGGTAATAGCGCCAAGGGTAACCACCAAAGAGTTCGTCGCCTCCCGTGCCAGCAAGACAAACTTTGTTGAACTTGGAAGCAAGCTGCGCCGCATAATAATTTGGATAGCTTTGACCGACACGTGGCTCTTCAAGATGCCAGGCCACCTTGGGCAGCGCGCGCTCCATATCACCGGCCTTCAAGACCATTTCATAATGTTCAGTCTTGAATTCGTAAGACAACCGCTCAGCTGCACTGCGCTCGTCGAAGTTTAACTCAATGCCCGATGCCGACGAAAGATCAAAGCCGCAGGTGAACGTCCGCATGTACTTTAGCGATTTGGCTGCGATCGCTGTCACGGTGCCGGAATCCATGCCACCCGACAAATAGGCGCCAACGTCGACGTCGGAAACCAGCTGGCGGTTAATCGCCTGCTGCATCAAGTGATCAAGTTCTTCAACATACTGGCTCTCCGTGCGGGGATTTTCTGGCTCCTCGAACTTATAGTCCCAGTATCTAACAATGCGTGGGCCCTGCGCACTGTCGGCGCCAATCGTACAGTAACAGCCTGCCGGCAGCATCCGCACGCCCTTCATTAGCGTCCGGTTCGTAAAGAAATTCTGGAACGTAAAATATTCAAACAGCCCTTCAACATCCATTTCTGCCTTAAAATCAGGATGTGCACGGAAGGCCTTTGCCTCCGAGGCGAAGAGGAATGCATCGCTCGTTGTTGTGAAGTAGACTGGCTTGATGCCGTAACGATCACGCGCAAGCGTCAGCTTCTTGGATTCGCGATCCCAAAGCGCGAATGCAAACATACCGTTGAACTTGTTAAGCGCCGCCATGCCCCATTCGGCGAGTGCGTAAAGCATCACTTCTGTATCGCTTTTCGACTGGAAACGATACCCCTTAGAGCGCAATTCCGTCTGCAATTCGCAGTAATTATAGAGTTCGCCATTATAGCTGATGATGTAGCGGCCGTCAGCGGTCTGCATTGGCTGTTTGCCACCATCTGACAAATCGATAATCGCGAGACGGCGATGACCAAGACCAACGGGACCACCGATCCACTGCCCCTCGCCGTCGGGACCGCGGTGGCGGATGGCATCCGTCATTGCACGCAGGATTTGCGGAGAGACGGAACCGCCATCAAGATTTACGATGCCTGCTATTCCGCACATATATCCCGCACCGTTGTTGCTTTATAGTCTGTTGCCGATGTTCAGCGGCGGTTCCTTCACTATGACTTAGGTGCGGGCCTTTTTGCGCCGCATCTCTACAGCAGCGATGTGGCTCTTGCGCCACTCGATCAATCTCTTCAAGCCATCCTCAAGATCGATCTTGGCATTGAAACCAATTTCTTCGGCCGCCCTCTTGGGACAACCGATGCGGTTTCTAACAAGCGTCGCCTGGCTGCGCTCTTTGAACTGAATCGGCTGGTTGCAACCCGTGATATTGACAATTTTCTCGGCCAATTCTTTCAGCGAAGTGCGCTTACCCGTGCCAACATTGTAATAGCGCCCAGCTGTATCCGCACGCATGGCGCACAAGTTGGCGGCACCGCAGTCAATTACTGAAACAAAGTCGAAGGCCTCGGAACCGTCACCCATGATCGTTGGACCCTCACCGCGATCAATGGCGTCGAGCATCTTCATGATGACGGCGATATACGCGCCTTGATAGTCTTGGCGCGGCCCATAGACATTCATATAGCGCAGACCAACAACCGGCAGGCCATACCGAAAATGGTAAGCCGTTGCGATAGCCTCTCCAGCGATCTTCGTGGCGCCATAAAAGTTTTTGTTATTGAAGGGGTGGTCTTCGTCCATCGGCTCTTTGACGGCATCACCATAAACCGAAGCTGACGATGAATAGACCAGGCGTTTGACATTGTTGGCCACGCACGCCTCCAGCACATTGAACGTGCCGCGAATATTGGTATCGAAGGCGGCACGCGGAAATTCATGGCATTGCAGCAGCCAAAGGGCCGCAAAGTGGAACACACCGTCGGCGCCGTTGAATGCGTGATTTAAAACGTCGGTCTGGGTGATGTCGCCGCCAGCTTCGTGTATCTTGACGCGCGGATCTTTGATAACGTTCTCGAGGTTCTCGATAGAGCCGCGCGCGAAGTTGTCATAAATAACGATTTCCCCGACATCTTGCTGTGCCAATTTATCAACAGCATGAGAGCCGATGAGACCTGCTCCGCCAATGACTACAAACTTCTTGCCACGAATATCCACGTCTTTTCCCCTTCGCCTGCCATCAAACTAATTCGCTAGCCCGGAAAGGCCCGCAAGTTCGTCCCGCTTTTTCCCTACCGTGATTGGAAAGGCCGCGCCGGAACTCCCGCGACGAGTTCATCTGGCGGCACATCCTTCGTCACAACAGCACCCAATCCGACCCGCGCACGTGCACCGATATTCACATTTTCTCTCACGATCACGCCGGGCGCTAATTCAGCACCATCACCAATCTTGCAACCACCACATAAGACCGCACCTGCCATGATAAGACAATTGCGCCCAATCGATACATTGTGGGCTATGTAGGCAAAATCGTCGATCTTCGTCCCGCTGCCAATTGTCGTGTCCTGCATTGACCCGCGGTCTATCGATGTCCGCGCCCCAATAGCCACATCGTGGCCGACAACAACCCGGCCAAGTTGCGGAAATGGAAAAAGTTCGCCTTCTTCATCCCGAACAAAGCCAAAGCCCCTGCCGCCAATAGACACCCCGGCCTCGACTTGGCACCGGTCACCAATCTGCATTGCGGGATAAAGCACGCTGCCAGGGCCGACACAACTTCCTCGTCCGATCGCACAGCCCTGACCCACCATCGCGGTTGGGCTTATCCAGATGTCTAAGGCGCTATGCGACCTCTCTAGGCTTGACTCTTCGAAAAAAAATCTGTCGCGCGCGTCTCCGCTGCCTAGCAAAATGCTTGCAGCAATAGCGAATGCCAGGCGCGCGTCTTTCGCCGCGATGAGGGACTTTTGAGGAGACTTTTTCGCAAGTAGTTGCGCAAGCTCCGCGTCACAAATCAACACTTCAGCCGCACAATTTTGCGCGCAAGAAAAACCTTTGTCGCCTGCGTATGAACAAAAGGCCAGCGCCTCAGCTCCATCGGCCACCGAGATATTGCAGAGATACGAAATATTGTGGCCAGATAAGTTGCGATCAAAAATAACGCTTAGGCCTAGATTTCTTACGAGTTCCGTGCCGGACATCGGATACGTAACTGGATACTTCACAACGTCCTCCTATCATAAACAGCCTAAATCACCGCTTTTACAGCCTCGGCGATCCGCTGTTGTTCTTCAGCAGTCAGATACGGATGCATGGGCAAGCTCAGGACTTCGCCCGGCAACCGCTCGGCGACGGGCACACCACCTGCAGCTATGACAGACTTTATATACGCTGGCTGCCAATGCAGCGGCTTTGGATAGTAGATCTGGGTCGGAATTCCGCTGGCCGCGAGGGCCTTGGCGACTTGGTCACGGCGGCCTCCAGGAACAGTTAATGTGTATTGGGCCCACACTGAACTCATGTGAGCTGGCACGCCTGGCACCGCCACAACACCGGAAAGTGAATTGCTGTAGAGCTCAGCGACAGCTTGCCGAAGTTCGATTTCACGCGGGAATATTTTCAGCTTCTCGATTAAGATCGCTGCCTGGATAGTATCAAGACGGCCATTGATCCCAATGCGAACAATATCGTACTTGTCGGAACCCTTACCGTGCAGCCTTATGGATCGCATCACGTCAGCGAGTTCATCGTCCTCGGTAAATATCGCACCACCGTCTCCATAGCAGCCCAACGGTTTTGCCGGAAAAAAGCTGGTTGCCGTCGCCAAACCAAAGGTGCCGACTTTTTGGCTGCCAATTGCGCCACCAAAGCCTTGCGCCGCGTCGGATATGACAAATAGTCCCTGCGAATCCGCGAACGCCGTAATTGCTGCATAGTCGGCAGGCTGGCCAAAAAGGTCGACGGCAATGATGGCGCGCGGCGTCAATCCAGCTTTGATTGCGGCCATGGCAGCGGCGTCAAGACCTGCAGGATCGAGATTGAAGGACGTTTCAGAGACCTCAGCGAACACCGGTGTTGCACCGAGCAAAGCAATGACTTCGGGTGTGGCGGTGTAGGTGAACGCAGGACAAATCACAGCGTCGCCCGGCCCTATGCCGCGCGCCATCATGATCATAAGCAACGCATCGGTGCCGCTTGCGCAAGATATCGCGTGCTTTGCTCCACAGAACCGCGCAAGTGCGGTCTCAAGTTCAGCGACTTCAGGCCCCATGATATAATTGCCATGATCGAGCACACGCTGAATTGCAGTATCAATCTCAACCCGGATGCGGGCCTGTTGAGCCTTCAGATCGATGAATGAAATAGCTTTGCCTTTGGCTTCTGGCTCACGCTGGCTCGAGGCGGCCATCGGATGTCTCCCTATATCGCGTGCCATCTTCAGGACAGATAAGATCAGGGCCAAGCCGCACGCCTCGTCTGCTCATCCAGCCTAAACGCTTTGCTGGGATGCCCGCCATGAGTGCGTAGGCTAGAACATTCTCCGCTACCACGGCTCCAGCGGCTATGAATGCGTATTCACCCAGTTCGTGGCCGCATACGATGGTGGCGTTGGCGCCAATGGTTGCGCCACGCCTTACCAAGGTCTTGCGAAATTCCGTCTTGCGTTCGATATCCGCGCGCGGGTTATTGACGTTTGTAAAGACGCAGCTTGGGCCGCAAAATACGCCGTCCTCAAGCACTACGCCTTCGTAAAGCGAAACGTTGTTTTGTATTTTGCAATTGGAGCCAACCGTTACGCGCGGACCGATGACCACGTTCTGCCCGATGGCGCAGTTCTCGCCGATCGACGTCTCGAGCAGGATATGACTGAAATGCCAAATACGCGTGCCTTTTCCAATAGGTGCGCTAGGATCGTCAATATATGCGCTCTCGTGCACTTTGACGCCGCGCGCGTCCCACTCGGGCTTAAACTGGCCAGCCATACTGATACCGACCTTCGTTTTTGGTGACGCTTTCGAGGAAGGGATGCTGCGCGCCTTTGTGCAACTCAATAGGTGCGGAGCGAATTTGTGCAACGGTCTCGATTGAAGCTCTGACAGCATCCAGCGGGAAACCGCGCCCAGCAAGAACTTCGCGATAACTGTTGGTGTGCAAATCCGTGAAGCCTTCAGAAAACTCGATCTCTTCGCCATCTAGCATTATGGATCGAAACGTTCTCTGCTTTTCTGCAATGGCTGGCGGAACGTCACGAACATTGATGGACAGGAACCAACGAACTCGTGCGCGTTCGTATTCAAGATAACCTGAGGCGCAGTCCATGGCCCTGTGATGAACCACATTAGATTTTAGCTTACCAAACACAAAGCTCAGCATGTCATAGAAATGAACGCCAATATTTGTTGCGATGCCGCCGGATTTTGCTTCATCCCCTTTCCATGACGCATAGTACCAGCGCCCCCGCGACGTAATATACGTCAAATCAACATTATGAATGCGGCCAGATTTCTCGGCCGCCACACGGTCCCTCAACGCCACGATAGCCGGATGAAGGCGAAGTTGCAGAATGGTATTGACCTTGTGGCCGGTATCCTTCTCCACCGCCGCCAGCCCATCAATGTTCCAGGGGTTTAAGACCAAAGGTTTTTCGCAGATGGCATCTGCGCCCGAGCGCAAGGCGAACCGGACATGAGCATCATGCAGATAATTTGGCGAACAAATACTGATGTGACTGATCTGATCGCCTTGCCGCCGGCAACGGTCTACATAACGGTCAAATCTCTCGAACTCAGTAAAAAACCTAGCATCTGGGAAGTAGCTATCCATCACGCCAACCGAATCCGCAGGGTCATAGGCGGCGCGGAGGTTTCCTCCAATATCTTTTACTGCCCGCATGTGACGGGGAGCAATATAACCCCCAGCGCCAATCAGCGCAAAACTAGTGTTCGTCGAAGTGCTCGTCACAACGGCTCCTTGCGAATACTGTCCGTGTCAGGAGAGTGCGTGCTAAATCTGATCCCTATATTGACCAGTTTGGAGCCCGCTTATTGTGCTTCTTAGAGCATCGGCTTTCTCTGTCGTCAACTGAGTTCGATCCCTCCGCTTTGAGCTGTGGGAAATTCCACGAATTGCGCATTCTGCATTGAACTCCAGTTTTGATCCGGCAGGCAATTTGCTTCAACTCCCCCTCGGCTTTGCCCGCGCGGTGGGCATGGCGTTGGCCGGATCGTCGGGCCAGGAATGGCGCGGATAACGGCCGCGCATATCGGCTTTGACTGAGGCCCAGGATCGGGCCCAAAAGCCCGGCAGATCGCGGGTGATCTGGACCGGGCGGTGGGCTGGCGACAGCAGATTGAGGGTCAATGGCAGCCGGCCATTGGCAATCAATGGGTGGGTTTTTAAGCCAAACAACTCCTGCACGCGAATGTGCAATGCTGGCGCGCCCGGGCCCTCGTAATCAACCGCGAAGCGATTGCCTGTGGGGGCTTCAAAATGCGTTGGCGCTTCATGATCGAGCTTTTGACGCATGGGCCAGGGCAGAAGCGCATTAAGCGCCGCTGAGATGTCTTCCGAACCAACCTCAGAAACGCGCGATTTATTGCTGAGAAATGGCTGCAACCATTGCGCGGCAGTTTCTGATAGCGCTGCGTCTGAGAGATCGGGCCAATCACCGCCAGCACGCTTCAAAAACCCAACCCGGTCGCGCACTTGCATTTGCGCTTTGCTCCACGGCAGGCAGGCAACGCCCACGCGGCCAATGCCCTCAGCGAGGACAACCGAGACATCTTCGTCAGGCGCAATTGCGCGGGCATCGCTGGCGAGCGTGATGGCATCCAGACGGCGGGTGCGGCGCGCACGAACGCTCATCGATTGCGTGTCAAATTGCAGCGTGCTTGTTTCTTCGATCCGATCTGCGGCGGCAGCAAGAAACTCAACTTCAGTGGCCACAGCCGCGAGCAGAATGCGCGTTGCCGCAGCCCGGCCTTGCAACTCAGCAACAACAAGATAGGGCGCACGCGCCATCGGGTGCGCGGCGTCGATGTTACCCGCACGGCCGTTGGCAAGCAGAAATTGTCCAGATGCCCCGCGCGATTTGGCAATGCGATCTGGATAAGCCAGCGCGAGAAGCGTTGCGGTTGAATTATCGCCGCCGGTCTTAGCCTTGACGTCCTCCGACGCGGATTTGGCCCAGCCCTGGCTTAAGCGCCGCAAATCTTCAGCCCGCCGCGACCGGTCACGCACGAAGTTTTCGAGACGATGATCAAGGTCAACATCATTGCCTCCAATGCCACGCTCAACCAGCACGGCAGCTATCATGGCTGCCTGTGGCGCAGCGCCAACTTGGGCCGCCGCAATCACCATCCGCGCCAGCCGTGGCGGCAGCGGCAACGACCGGATACGCCGTCCTAGTGGCGTGATATGGCCCTCTGCATCGAGCGCGCCAATGCTGGCCAGCTCCTCCCGCGTGGCTTTGACGAGGCCTTCAGACGGCGGGTCCAACCAGCTCAAGCTTTGCGGATCGTTCGTCCCCCATTCTGCGCAGTCGAGAACAAGGCCTGAGAGATCAGCGGCGCGAATTTCTGGCTCCGCAAAAGGTAGCAAACCTTGCGTCTCGGGTTCATCCCAGAGCCGGTAACAGATCCCAGGTTCAGTGCGCCCAGCGCGTCCGCGCCGTTGATCAGCCGCAGCCCGAGACACTCGAACTGTTTCCAGACGCGTGACGCCGACATCAGGCTCGAAACGCGGCACCCGCGCTAAGCCGCTATCGATGACAACACGCACGCCTTCAATGGTGATCGAGGTTTCGGCGATGGAGGTCGCAAGCACGGCCTTGCGCCGTCCTGCGCTTGCTGGCATCACGGCCAAATCTTGCGCGGCCATATCGAGTGCGCCGTAGAGTGGCGCGATATCAACGTTGTGATCGGTGATGCGTTCTCGCAACCGTTCCGCGACGCGCACAATCTCACCTTGCCCAGGCAAGAATGCCAGGATCGACCCGCTCTCGCATTTGAGGGCGCGCGTGATCGCGTCCGTCATATCGTCTTCAATACGCTGAGATTTGCGGCCGCTGTAGCGGGTCTCAACCGCAAAAGCCCGGCCCTCACTGGTGATGACGGGGGCTTCGCCCAGGAGACCCCCGACACGCGCGCCATCCAGTGTTGCCGACATAACAAGAATGCGCAAATCTGGCCGCAGTGCTGCGCGCGAGTCCAAGGCCAGTGCTAAGCCAAGATCGGCATCTAACGAGCGCTCATGAAATTCATCGAACAAGACCGCGCCAATGCCGGTCAATTCCGGGTCATCGAGAATCATGCGCGTGAAGACGCCCTCTGTGATGACTTCGATACGCGTCGTGGGGCCCACTTTTGATGAGAGCCGGGCGCGCAAACCGACTTTGCCGCCAAGCCGGTCT
>JAYTQI010000510.1:0-2757 GCA_043746825.1 Hyphomicrobium sp.
TCCAAGGCTGGTGTGTGCGCGCTGGTCCAAAGCGTCACCGCAGAAGACCGCAATAACATCGGCCTGACCGTCTATTTCCAGAAATTTTCGAACGGCACACGGGTTTTGCGGGTATTCGCACCGCTTGGTGTGTTGCTGCCCCCGGGTCTGGGGTTGAAGATCGATGACAAGGATGTCGGGCATGCGCCGTTCCTGCGTTGCCATAACTTCGCCTGTTACGCCCAGGTCGTGGTCGAAGACCCGCTGATCCAACAGCTCAAAACCGGAAAAACCGCGATTTTCATTATTTTCCAGACCGAGGAAGCCGGTATCGGCATCCCTATTTCACTGGCCGGCTTCTCAGAAGCCCTCGCGGCTTTGGAATAGACTTGGCCCAAGCGAAGCCCATCAGCTTATTGAATGCGCACTGAAAACCGGCCCAAACGCACTTGGGCCGGTGAAATTCTCGCACAATTGAGAGTTAAGCGGCTTGCTTCAGGCTGCGTCGGCGACGCGATGCCCAAACGGCAGTTCCGGCTCGTCCAACTCCGGCAACACAATCGTGTCACGCGCCCGCTTGACAGGCAAAGGAAACACTTCAAAGCCCAACTGCGGCTGCGCGGCTTTTACGGCAACAGTTGCGACCTGCTGGCTGGCATCCGCAAAGTTGGAATAGAGCTGCTGCCAGAAGTTCACGGTTTCGCTGAACGCCTCAAGCGGGTTGAAACACCGCGTCATTCTTTGACTGTATGCGAGTGACGTGCGGCTTTGTTTTGCGTTGAGTTGTGCCAGCTCCAATTGCCAGCGCCCTAAGCCCTTGGCCATCGGCTGCCAAGGTGATGAAACCGCGTCAAAACCTTCAAACATCAATTGAAAATAATCTTGTGCTGGCGACGTTTTTGGCTCGCGCAGCATCATGCCATATCCGAATGCTCCACTCATCACTAATTCCTCCTCAAAACCGGGGCACAATTGAATACCGGCACCCCTTTACCCGAGATCTTGTTAACCATAAGGCTGGCCCGCCTTGGCGCGTCATTACCAGAGACGAGACGAAAGGCAATTCACAGATGCGTTCCCTGAGGAATGCCCCAGTCTCGAGACGCCAAGCTGGGTGTGTGCCCGCATCTGGGTCTCCGTATTTTCATTGCTACTTTTAGTTGTTATACAGTAAATTTACAATCTTAAATACTTCGTTTAACTTGGGAATAGGATCTATTCCACTTTCTAGACTAGTCACATGGTAAATATTGGACGCGTTTTACTCGCACTGAGCTTTGAGAGATTTGTAGTTTCAGTTGAGTATTGCGTATGCGGGGTTGGTGCGGCAGTGAGGCGTCCGCGTCGCGCCGCCGTGGCTGGCATTTTGCGGCCTTGGCGAGTGCCGCCATAGCTATGCTTGCAACCTGCCCATCCAACATGCGCGCCGAACCGCTCGAACCCACGCAACCCAAGTACGGCTGGGTCGAAGTCTTCGGCGGCGGCGACGCGCTGCGAGACGTTTGGCTCCTGTACAGCGGCGTCACGATGGCGCCGCTGAGCAAAGACATCTACAGCGACGGCATCCGAATACGCGTGGTCAGCGGATACGGGCAATATAGATACTCGGGACTGCGGCTGAAGCCCTTGGAGTCTCGCGAGTCCCGCGACGCTCAGCCCGTCAAATTCAAAGCCGAGACAGAATTCGCCGATGTCATGATCGGATATCATCAGCGCTTCGGTGAACTCACGGCAAAGGCGTTCGTTGGGATTTCAGCCATCAATCACGACATCTCGCCTGGCGACTGTTTTGATCACAGGGTGGATGACAACAAGCCATACCGATACGTCAAAAAATGCAATCCCGCATCTGGCTTCGACGCCGGCATCAAAGGCGCACTTGAGCTGTGGCTCAATCTCGATGACGACAGCTGGACATCTCTCAATCTCAGCTACACCACCGCCCACGACACCAGCGCCGCGAGTTGGCGCTATGGCGTGCGTGTCCTCCCCACCGTCTCAATCGGCTCAGAATTGCGTTTCAATCGCAGCTCTGGAAACGTCAATTTTGATCCACAATCCGGCGACCCTAAAGGCTTTGAATACAGCGCCCGCACTGGCGGCTTCATCCGCTACGAGTGGCTGGGCGGAGAGGTGTCACTCGCGGGTGGCGTTGCAAAGCAGATGATCGATTTAGGCGAGAAGCCGAATACGCGCTATGAGCCCTACGTCACGCTGGGTGTTTCCTTAAAGTATTGAAAGTGGCGGCTTGTGCCGTTCTAGCAAATCCTCAAAATACCGCACCCGAGTCGCGGCCCACGCGCGGCACTGGCCTTGGAGATCCGAAACATGAACGCCCGTCTCTTCACTCTCGCTTTCTCGGCTGCGGTTTTTGTCCCCAATCTCGCAGCCCACGCCACCACCTGCGCGGGGTCCCCCGTTGAAGCGCGCGGTGAGCCATCGCGCTATGAGTGGCTGGCGAAAACCAAGGCCCGCGCCAATTGGCGGCGCAAGGTGCGCGCAACGCCGGGACTTGGCGCCACCTACGCCAACTGGACCCACGCCGAAAACACCGATGAGCATTGCCTCACAGGCCCCGCTGGAACGGTGTGCATTTTCACAGGAACTCCCTGCCTGAAATGAGCCAAAACCTGGCTCCCGATTAACCTTGCGAATTATTTAGTGGCCCCACCCAAGGAAATCCCAACTCCTATCGTCTTATGAGAAATATAGGGCGTTTCCATGGGTAGCCCAAGGTGACAGACGAGACCGACGAGGCGTTGGCGGGGCGCGCAGGGC
>JAYTQI010000511.1:0-2757 GCA_043746825.1 Hyphomicrobium sp.
TTGGCACGGGTTCGCTCGATCTGCCGCCCGCCGTCTCCGCGCTTGAACGCACACTCACGCTCATGGAGCTGGTTCTGAAATGGCGCGATGCCATGGAAACCGCCAACCCGGAAGCGGCATCTGGCAGCAATACACCAGCACAGGCCGCAGCCCTGGCCAGCGAACTCGCAAGCCTCATGGACATGCTGGAAACCGAGAACGTCGCGCTGTCTGGCATCAAAGCGTTAGTGCCGGATACTTATTCCGAACATTGGCAAAAGACGGTTGAATTCTTGAAGATCGTCACCGACTACTGGCCAATCCACTTAAGCGAGCGCGGCTTCACCTCACCCGTTGACCGCCGCAACAAGCTGATCCTGGCGGAAGCTGGGCGGCTGAAAACTTTGCCGCCAAATTCACCCGTGATCGTTGCAGGCGTCACTGGCTCTATTCCCTCAACCGTGACGTTAATCCGCGCGGTCGCTGCACTTAAGAACGGTGCCATCGTGCTGCCCGCCCTCGATATGACACTAGATGACGAGAGCTGGCACAAGATTGCACCCGCCCATCCCGAGCATCCGCAATACGGCTTAAAGAAATTGCTCGACGCGCTTGGTATCGACCGCAGCGATGTCAAACCGCTCGCAGGAGTGGCTTTATCTGCTGATCTTGCAACCCGTAATGCTTTCTTGAGCGAAGCCATGCGCCCGTCAGCAACAACAGCGCGCTGGCACCACTACACCGCCAAGGCGGACAAGACGGCAATTGCAAAAGCCCTCAAAGATGTCTCTCTCATCGAAGCCCCAAGTGCCCAGGACGAAGCCGAAACCGTCGCACTCATCTTGCGTGAAGCCATCGAAGTGCCTGGACGCACGGCAGCTCTCGTCTCTCCAGACCGTTTACTAGCGCGCCGCGTCGCGATCCGGCTTGAAGCCTGGGGCATTCGCGTCGATGACAGCGCCGGGCGGCCGTTCGCCAAGACGGTGCCGGGCACCTTCCTCAATCTCGTCATTGAAGCCGCTGTCAAGGACTACGCGCCAGCCAGCTTGATGGCGCTGCTCAAACATCCGCTCTGCCGCCTAGGTCTCAAGGCTTTTGATGTTCGCCGTTTTGGCCGGGCACTCGAGATCGCAGCCTTCCGCGCACCTTATCTCGGGCGCGGAATAAATGGCGTTCGCGCCGCTCTCGATAAAGCCGAGAAAGACAAGATGGATGACCAGCGCCTGCATCCAGCCGTGCGCCGCTTGTGGCAAGATGACTGGACCGGCGCGCGTGATCTCGTAACGAGGGCCGCCGCCGCGTTTGAACCCTTGAGCACCATTTACGCCAACAATCGCACCCACACGCTGAAGGATTTCGCGAAGGCCCACATCACTGCCGCCGAGGCTTTATCCGCTCTACCCGCAGTCGAAGCTTTGCAACGCGCCGGTACCAGTCCGCTCTGGCAAGGCGAGGCTGGTGAAGCCGCAAACACCTTCTTCGCCGGCTTGCTGGATGACACCATGCCAGCGCCCGCAATCAAAGCCGATGACTACGCCGATCTCTATCGTAGCTTATTGGCCAAGGAAAACGTCCGCGAGCGCACGCCTGTGCATCCGCGTGTCTCGATCTGGGGGCCGTTCGAAGCCCGCTTACAGCAGCCGGACGTCCTGGTTCTCGGATCGCTGAACGAAGGCATATGGCCGGAAGCCGCTGAGCCTGGCGCCTGGCTCAACCGGCCGATGCGTCAGTCTCTAAAACTGCCATCACCAGAAGAAGATATTGGCCGCTCGGCGCACGATTTTATCTCATTGCTAGGTGCGCCGCGTGTGCACCTGACGCGCGCTGAGAAAATTAAAGGCGTGCCAACTGTGCCTTCACGCTGGCTGATGCGTATCAAGGCTTTGCTTGACGGGCTGGACCTCAAAACCACATTGCAACCGGATCGGCCGTGGCTGAACTGGGCGCGGGCGCGTGATGCTATTGATGACAAGCGCCGCATCAAGATATCGGCGCCTGAACCTCGCCCAGCTTTGGAACATCGCCCACGCCGCATGAGCGTGACCCGCGTTGAAGACTGGATCACCAATCCTTATTCCATCTTCGCCCGCCAGATTTTGAAACTGGAGCCGTTGCCAGCTCTGGGCACCGCGCCAGATCAAAGCCTGCGCGGCGGCCTCGTGCACGAAGTTCTGTCCCGGTTCTCAGCCCAGCATCCCGAGCATTTGCCAGCTGACATCAAAGGCACGCTCAACAAAATCGCCAAGGACGTTCTGGAGGACTACACCGGCCACCCGCGCGTCGCCGCGTTCTGGCTACCGCGCCTGGAGCGCTTCCTAAACTGGTTTGCCGATACCGAGCCAGCCCGCCGCAATGGCATCCGCAAAGTCTTTGCTGAAACGCAGGGTAGCCTCGTGATCGCTGCGCCTGCCGGGCCGTTCACGTTGACGGCCCGCGCCGACCGGATTGACGACGGCGACACTGGCCTCGTCATCACGGACTACAAAACAGGCATGATCCCAAACTCCAAAGCGGTAGAAGCCAACCGCGCCCCGCAACTGCCGCTAGAAGCGGCGATAGCCATGGGCGAAATTGGCTTTCCAAATCTTGCAGGCCGTCCGGTGAGCGGTTTGCGCTACATCCGCGCCTCTGGTGGCGAACCGCCGGGCGAAGAAAAAGACATCGATACCACGCCACCCGCAGACCTCGCCGCGCGTGCGCTCAAAGGCCTCGAAGACCTGATCGCTCAGTTCGACGATGCCACAACGCCCTACCGCGCCATTCGCCGGCCCGGCTTTC
>JAYTQI010000512.1:0-5983 GCA_043746825.1 Hyphomicrobium sp.
GCAAATGCTGGCATCGCCGTTTTTCATTGTAAAGTTACCCGCGTGGAAATTTTTCTTTTCTTCAGTAACTTCACAAGGCGCAAACAACAGCGCTTGACGAGTGACTGCGACAGGTATTCACTTGTAGTGTGAAGCCGCCGCTCCAGCGTTTGTTTGACGGATCCCGGCCACAAGGCCGCTAAACCGTCGCGTTCCGCAGGAGTACTTGAAAGGGTTTAGAGCGCTCGCTTCACACGGTGAAATAACTGATGGAGGAAGGATGACGCCACCTGGTAGTCTACTCGGACCTCGTCAAGACGCGAGGTTCAGGCTTGCCTAGCACGCTCGAGCTTATGGCCATGCTAGCGTCGGCCGCCACACTCACAATCTGGATACTTCATGCAAGGGCGGCTGCCGGATGCGGCTGGCCTGAGCCTTGCCTCAAACGCCCGGCTTTTGTCCGGGCAAACCATCGAAGGTGAAAAAGGCCCCGCGCGCGTCCGAGGACGTCGCGGGGTTCTTG
Source organism: Hyphomicrobium sp. (assembly GCA_043746825.1). Lineage (GTDB taxonomy): Bacteria > Pseudomonadota > Alphaproteobacteria > Rhizobiales > Hyphomicrobiaceae > Hyphomicrobium_B. The sequence goes on from JAYTQI010000512.1 coordinate 503, forward strand.
TGTTTCGGCATCATGAGTACTGATGCGTTCATCCGCCGTACTTTCTGGTGTCTTTGCCACCGGTTTGAAATGATCTCCGGCCTCAATGAGCCTTCATAAGTCCTGAGAGTTTCGCATCGGCAGCATAGACAGCCAGGGGCCCGAAAAGCCTTATTCTTTGTATTCGGCTTGATCCCTCCGCGAAGGGATCCCCGCGCGCGAGCCCCTGGCGCGGAAATTACTATCCGATTTGTGGGCGGCGTCTGCAACTCAAGTTGTTGCGTTGTGGAACGATTGCGGGGAACAGGTTTTCTTCAGTCTACGGCAAAGCAGGAATTTGCTGATGCGGCGGCCCGGCATCGTGGCGACAAAGACACAATCATCGCGGGTCTAACGGGTCTCTTGCCGCGCCCTAAGTTTTCGGTTTGCAGCGTTTCAGTTTTCGCATTGCGCCGATAGCGCGCGTTTGACGAACCTTGTCCCTGCTCGCCGTGTGCAGCAACCTCTCTCACGCCTAAGATTGCAAGTTTGCTGGGTCTTGAGCTGTGGAGACAGTTTTTCCTAATTACTAAAATGCGCGCATGTCTGCCCTGACCCTGACCCTGACGCTTATAGCGGCCCTAAGTCCCAGCAATGCAGGGTTATTTGTGCTGACTCCGCGCGAAGTCTGAAATTGGTGCTTTGCAATATGATAGCTGCACGCTTCCCCGATATCTCTGTCTTTGGCCGCCGCCATGCCTTAAATCTCAAGAATAAGAGGGCATACCTGACGGGACATAAGCGCCATGGCAGACATCGTTCTCATCAATCCGCGTTTTGAACCGAGCTATTGGGGTCTTGAGCACGCGCTCGAATTACTCGACGTTGACGCCAACGTGCCGGTTGCGGCTTTGCCGTTGCTCGCGGCACTCACGCCCAAAGACGACAGCATCACACTGATCGATGAGTCGGTTGAAGAGATCGATTTCGACCGCTGCGCCAAAGCCGACATCGTCGGCATCACCGGCATGATCGTGCAACGCTTCCGCATGAAAGAAATTATTGAGGAGTTGCGCAAGCGCGGCTGCTTCATTGTGGTTGGCGGGCCGTGGGTGACGGTGGAAGAGGAATACTTCGGCAATCTCGCCGATGTCATCGTCATTGGCGAAGCCGAACAGACATGGCCACAATTTTTGATCGAGTGGAAAGAGGGCCGCCATAGCCGCCGCTACGAGCAAAAAGATAAGACCGACATGAGTACGATCCCGCTGCCGCGTTACGATCTCCTCAAAATGGATCGTTACGCCATCGGCACGGTGCAATTTTCGCGCGGCTGCCCGTTTACCTGCGAGTTCTGTGACATCATCGTGACGTTTGGGCGCCGCCCTCGCATCAAGACCTCCGCGCAGATCATCACGGAACTCAATTGCCTATGGCTCGACCACGGCATGGACACCGCCTTCATCGTAGATGACAACCTGATCGGCAACAAAAAAGAGATCAAAAAAGTCCTGCGCGATGTCTGCGCCTGGCAACAGGCCAACGATTATCCGATGATGTTTTTTACCGAAGCCTCGCTCGATCTCGCTGACGATGATGAGTTGATGCAGCTGATGGTCGATTGCAACATCCGCATTGTGTTTGTCGGCGTCGAGACGCCGAACGAAGAGAGCTTGCGCGAAACCAAGAAGTTGCAAAACCTGCGCAAGGGCGGCACGATTGTCGAAAAAATCCACATGATCCAGAATGCAGGCATGGAGGTGTGGAGCGGGCATATCGTTGGCTTTGATAATGACGGGCCAGATATTTTTGACCGCCAGATCGAGTTCATCACCCAAGCCCGCATTGTCAGTTCGATGGTTGGGATGTTGTCAGCGATCCCGAAAACACCGTTGCACAAGCGCTTGAAAGACTGCGGCCGTCTTGATGTCGCGGACGAGCCGGAATACGGCACCAATGTCATTCCGACAAAGATGACGCGGAAGGAACTCCGCGATGGGTTTTTACGCGTCAACCAAACCCTGTACGCGGCGGACGCGTACTTCGAGCGTCTCGATAATCTTTATCTCAAAGGCGGTTTGAAGCAGAGCCAGGTCCGCACTACATACCTCAAGAAGAAAAACCCGCTGCGCCGCTATGCGCTGAACTCCGCGCTGGTCGCGGAAGCGGCCTACATCACCGCGAAATTGCAAATGCAGGTTAAGGACAAAGCGTTGCGCAAGACCTATCGCAAGGTCATGAGCAATATCGTGCGCAAGCGTCCCGAGCCCGATGTCCTGCAGGCCTACGCCATCAAGTGCGCCATGCATTATCACGCCCATCGCTTAACCGCCGAGATGACGGACAGCGGGCAGATGGTGAATACGTTTTAGAGACCGGTGACTGACCCTTTGGGTCTGACAGCTTAGCGTCGATCTTTTTTGGTGTCAGACCCGGAGGGTCAGACACCTAACCTACCTCGCCATCTCCGGAAACCAGCGCGCCATGCCGCGCTTGGCGTAAGCGGTGAGATTGCCGTGTTTGCGGGCACTGGTGAGAATGCCAGTCTCGAACAGCGGGCATAGCGCGCTGTTGACGAAGGCGAACACCGTCGCATCAGCGCCATGCGGCTCATCGCCAAACAAAAAGTTTTTATCCCCAAGCTGGGCGGCGATGGCGTCGAGATCGCGGGCGGCCAGCAGCTCGATATCGGCGCGCGTATGACGGCCCATGCCCTGGCCATGAAGTGTGCGTTTCACATCGCGGCGGACTTTGGCAATGATCAAAGGGCGCATCAGGGCGGGTGCACCGTTAAAAAACTGGCGTGGGCCTTTGTTGAAGTTTTCGTCGTTCATCCAGCGGGCGTCCGTGCCTGCAAAGTAGAGATGGTTTTCGCACATTTTCTCAAATGCCCAGCCGGTGGCGCGCTGTTCTGGCGTTAAGCCTTTGTCGAAATCGAACCCATGTTTTTGCTCGAGATGAAATCGGATGAAGGTGGTATCGGCGATGATTTTTCCGTCATCGTTGATAAAAGGGAGTTTACCCTTGGGGGCTTTGCCCAGAGCTTTAGCGCCCCCGGCTTCGGTCTTGAACGGCAGCCCGCTCATTTTCATGAGCACCAGCGCCTTCATCACAAAGGGGCTTGGATCGGGCAGCCCAAACATCGGACCGAAGGTGTAGAGCGTGATCATGGGGGCCTCTTCTCAATCCCTATGGTTCGTCACCGCCACAAACGTTGGGTCGCTCTGAACCTGCCGTTCGTGCATGAGAAAATCGTAATACCCGCAGCGGCGATTTTCGCCAGGATAATCGCGGCAGGCGGCAGGGCGCACGGTGTAGATGGTGCAGCGCCGCTCCTTGCTGTCGAAGAACCGGCAGATGCGCCCGAAGTGCACGTCGTCCTTGCGCCGCATGAGATACTTCTTGCCGTGATCCGTGCGGGTGAACTTTTTCTTGGCCTGCTCGAATGTCAGCTCATGGTGCTTGGCCAGGCGTTCAACGTCGCGTTTGTTCAGCGCAATGACGGGGTACGAACAGCAGTAACCCGGGCATTTCAGGCAATTGTAGTGGGGCATCGGGCGGTGAACTCTCTAGCATTTTGCGGCGAGGTGAAGGGCTATCGCCATAAGCCACCACAAGCGCGCGTCAAGGACGGAACACAAGGCTCCCGTAGTGTGGCACCTGTTGGGTTGGACTGCCCTGCTGATCGACATTGAATTTGACCGAGATTGTGTAAATTACCCCTTGCGGCGGCAAGAATTTGGTACTAAAATAGAACCATAGAAGAACATTAAGCGGTTTATGCTGGTTTTGGCTGCCCATTGTGTCGGGCCCCGTGCCCTGCAAAAGGGGTGGACAAAGCGCTGAGATCGCGGCTGCGCGGTCCTCAAGAGGGTAGTGTCGAGGCAACAGAATCGCGGCCGGCTGGGCCTTGGGTGTCTCTGCAAGTTGAGGCCCAGGGGTGATACTGCGGCCTTGAGAATTCGAGCGCAAGTTTCAGAAGGAGAGTGTGAGATGGCAGGTTCCGTCAACAAGGTGATCTTGGTCGGCAACGTCGGCAAGGACCCCGAGATCCGCCGCACCCAGGACGGCCGCCCGATCGCCAACTTAAGCCTGGCGACGAGTGAGTCCTGGCGCGACAAAGCGACGGGAGAGAAGAAAGAAAAGACCGAGTGGCACCGCGTCGTCATTTTCAGCGAGCCCCTTTGCAAGGTCGTCGAGCAGTACGTGAAAAAAGGTTCCAAGCTTTACATTGAGGGCGCGCTCCAGACCCGTAAGTGGACCGACAAAGACGGCGTTGAAAAGTACTCAACCGAAGTTGTGCTGCAGGGCTTTAACGGCTCGCTGACCATGCTCGATGGCGCCAGCGGCGGACGCGGCGCCTCGTCAGGCATGGGCATGCAGGAGTCGGGAAGCGATTACGACAGCGGCGGCTCGAGCTTTGGGTCGGGTTCGTCAAGCTCGGGCGCGGGCGGCGGTTACAGCGAGCCCAAGCGTGCGGCTAAGGCTGGTTCATCCTCGAATGGTGGCGGTGGTTCCAAGGGTGGCTTTGATAAAGCCCTCGATGATGAGATTCCGTTTTAGTGCGCTGTCATCCCGGCCGGAGGAATCGCGCGAACGCGTGTATTGCGCAGAGCCGGGACCTAGCCCTTAAATCTGAATTTATGCGTTCTGGCCGCGGGTCTACATGATCGCGCATGCGCGATCATTTCGCCCGCAATGACAGGCATCGCGAATTAAAAAAAATTCGTGGCCTAGTGCGCCCCGCCGCTCGCCAACTTCGCCTGCGCCACTGTCGCCGCAGCCTCTGCCTTATGTGCTTCTTCTGACTGCACTTCGATGAACAGATAGCGCACCTGCGGGTAGCGGGCCTTGATGGCGCGTTCGAGCCGGGCCGACACGGCTTCAACCGTCGCGGCGCTCTCGCCATCCTGGAAATCGGCGCTGGCTGTCACCAGCACGTCGTTGGGGCCTAAGTGCATGGTGCGGAATTCATTGAGCGCGTGAATGGGTTTTTTCGGGCCCATCTCGCTGGCAATAATTTCACGCATACCCTTCTCGACCTCGCTATCGACCGCTTCGCCGACAATCAGAGACTTAGTCTCAGTCGCGACAAAGACCGCGACGCTTGCGAGCACAAGCCCAATGAGAATGGACGCGATGCCATCCGCCTGCTCATAGCCGCCGAGATGCGCAAGCATGACGCCAATAAGCGCGATGGCGAGGCCGATGAGGGCCGCGAAATCCTCGAGAACAATCGCAAACAGGCTTGGATCTTTGGAGGACCGCAAGGCTGCTATGAGCCCAGTGCCACTTCGCTGCTTGTTGAATTCTGAAACGGCTTTGTAGGTCGAAATGCCTTCCAGGATCACGGACACGCCGAGCACGAGATACAACACATAAGGCGCGTAGATTGGGTGCGGGTGGAAGAGCTTATCGACGCCCTCATAAATCGCAACGCCAGAGCCGAGTGAGAACAGCAAAATTGCGACGATAAAGCTCCAGAAATAAATCTCCATCGAATAGCCAAAAGGGTGCCGCGCA
>JAYTQI010000513.1:0-2732 GCA_043746825.1 Hyphomicrobium sp.
ACTCCTGCCGTTCCACTCAGAGGCATGTTGATGTCCAGGTCGCCTATGCCGGTATGGGTTAGCCGCGACACCGCCGAGGTCAGCTGCGGGGTCACTGCATCGCAAGTGAATCCATCCTGCAGCGAGATCGTATCCACGCGCCATCCCGTGCCGGCCTGGCTTGAGTCCGAGCCCATGCGAAAACGCAGCTTGATGGTTTGCCCGGCGACATTTGGACCCAGATTTGCCGTCGTGGTAATGTAACCGATGCTGCTGCCCGTCCATGCTGAACGGCCGGCGATGGGATTACTAAAGGAGCTACTGATAACGGCGACGTAGCCACCCGCCGAAAAACTACCGCCCACAGCGGCATTGGTGACATCGGTAAAGGCCCCGGCAAGAATGTTAGGCGATGAAACTTCCAGCACCGCGCCATCGAAACCGCTTTCGAGATTGTAGTTGTTGCGGAAGGTCAGCTTGGCGGAGGCGGTCGAGATCGGGATACTGATGGAGTCGAGTCGCTTGTCACTGACGGTGGCCGGGTCATCGATGAAGGCGTCGTTAGGCGCGGTGTCCGGTGTCACGATCGAGGTCACCCAAAGGGGCGCGCTGCCGCTGGCATTGGCGGCCACCCAACCAGAAGGAAGTGTCGGCGCTGTGACGGTGTCAAAATTTTGTGTCAACGCAGTGGTCGCGACGCCGGTGGTGAAGTTATAAGTCAGGGTGCCGTAGTTGGTCGCGCCATCGGTCATGACCAGGGAAGCAGTAATGGGAGTGCCGCAAACCCAGGCCGGATCGACCGTAAAGGTGAATTGCTGGTTCACCACTCCGCCCGGGCTGCAGACCATTCCGTAATTCTGCGCTGCTGGCATGGGATCCGTAACTCCGCCGGTGGCTTGCAGCGTTCCGATGAGCGCCGTCGTGCATCCGCCGGTGCCGGTGTTCTGCACGCCCAGTGAAACAGTCACCGTTTCGCCTGGGTCGGGCAGGCCGTTACCGCCGGCCGAGATAATGGTGGAGCCGCCATTGCTAATCACGATCGGCGCCTGTGGTGGGTACTTGAAATTGGCGATGCGGGTCTTCCAGTTAACCGACGCAGTCGCCGTGTAATACTCGGTCGTATACCAGAAGGTATGGTCGTCGACTGGATCGATCGTCATGGCGCTGTAGTCGCCCCAGCGGTTGCCCGTGCTCGTCTGACTCCCTCCCCCAGCAATCATCGTCGCTTCTCCTTGAGTCAGGACGTTAAGTGGATCGGTGGCGAGACGACCGGCGTAGCGGATGCCGGGAAACAGGGTCGCGCTCGAAGCGCTAAACCCAATCGCCAGGTTGCCGTCAGCATCCATCGCGGCGCTGCCCATCCAGCGCCAGGTCGTGTCGGGTTGGTAAGTGCTTTCCTGAAAGACTGTCACCGGCCCGGCGGTGACATTGCGCAGTTCGAACCAACGCACGCCCGCGACTCCTCCCGAGCTGACGCTATAGTTACCGACTACGGATTCATGGCCGTCGCTGAATTTCCGATAAGCTAGTCGATACATCAGGCGGTCGCCGATGCCATCGAGTTTAATGGTCGTACCGCTCTGTGGAACGCAGGCGCGAGTGGTCGGACAAAGCGAGGTGAAGCCGGCCGCGGCTGGGCTGGCGAAGAGAGTAAAGGTGGTATTGGCCGGAGTGACAAAATCCGCATGAAAATGCCAGGTTTTGTAGGTGCCGGTCGCGGGAAAGGAGACAAAGGAGTTCGGGCTGCCCGCGGTCGGCAGGATCGAGCCATCGAGATCGGCCGGAAGATAGGAGGGTTCGGATGCTCCGCCTGTGATTCCGGGAGTGACGAAGGTGGCCGCTGTGCCGGCGAGCATCGCGGTCCGGTTGAAAGCGAACGGCTGTGGTCCGAGGAAAGCGGTGCCCGCAGTGTTAAAGACGTTCATGCTCATGTAATAGCCGTCGGGCCAGACCGACAGGTGCGGATAGTCAAAAAAGTTCGAGCCGAGGTGGAAGGCATAACGAAAGTAAGTCCCGGTAGCGTCACTCGTCGTCGAGACGGCCATGCACTCGTCGGTCGGGACGCTCGTGCCGGCGAATTGAGTAATGACCCAGCGGTTCGCGAGGTGGTCATAGAGCACGACGGGATCGCCGTTGCCGGCGGTCTCACAGACACCGCCGAAGCCGGACCAAAGTGAAACGATGCTATTCGGCCCGAGGACGGACGCCCCGGTGGTCTTGTTAAAGACCTGGTAACCCTCATTCACCATCTGCACGTATTGCGTGCTGCCTACGACCCCGTTGGTGTCGGGCGGCGAACAGCTGCAGCCAACGCCAGGGAAAGGGATGCCATCAAAATTCAAGACGGTAGCGGGCATGTTCGGGGCCAGTTTCGGCAGCCAAAAGCCCTTCTGGACGACCCGGTCCGGTTGATCGACATGATAGTTAGGCAGCTTCGGATTGAGGTTGCCTTCATATTCGTCCTTGGTGTCCGAGCCCGGCCAGGGAGGCAGGTCGCGCAAGGCCGGCGACTCGTCGTTCTGATAGGAAGAGACGGAGATAATCTTGTTGCCTTTGCCCGCTGCCTTGTCCTGCGCCTTCAGTGCCGGAAGCGCCACAACGCCAAACGCGGCCAGCGCGAGCAGGGCGGCGCCGGAATAAAAACCAATCGCCAGGAGCCGGCGCAAACTAACGAATCCAAACATGTTCTTGTTGTTTTTCATATGAAACTCGACCTGGCCCGGGGTCGACCAGGCGTTCGGGCGCAGATCAAG
>JAYTQI010000514.1:0-2732 GCA_043746825.1 Hyphomicrobium sp.
AGTTGGGCCTTCGCACGGCTTATTTCAGAGGGCTCGATAGACCCCAGGCCCCATTAAGCCAAGTTAAAAGTTGGACATTGGAGCCTGATAGCCGCATAGCGCTCTACATTGACAATTTGGTGTCCTGGTTCTTATGTCTGGCACTGGGACAGGGGGTAGGCCTTGAGGCGAACCCCAGCAAAATCACGAAATTGTCCCGGGCTTCAGGCTGGCGGACGTGGCAAGAGCCCCTTGCCGCGCATTTTGTGCTGACTTGACGCGCCTCGACTGGCCAACCACATGAGGCGGATCATAGACCCCGCCTCACAACCTCAATTGGGACTTTGCTCATGCTGTCGCTCGGTGGTCTTGCATCTAAGCTGTTCGGGTCATCGAACGAGCGCCGGATCAAGATCTTTCGCCCCAAGGTGGCGGCCATCAATGCGCTCGAAGCCGAAATCGAGAAACTGACTGACGGAGAGCTGCGCGCCCGGACCGAGCTTTTCCGCACGCAGCTCAAAGACGGCGCCACGCTCGACGATCTGCTGGTGCCAGCCTTTGCGACCGTGCGCGAAGCCGCCAAGCGTACGCTCGGCCAGCGCCATTTTGATGTGCAGCTGATCGGTGGCATGGTGCTCCACCAGGGTGACATCTCAGAGATGAAGACTGGCGAAGGCAAAACACTGGTCGCGACGCTGCCTGTCTACCTCAACGCGCTCGCTGGCAACGGCGTCCATGTCGTGACGGTCAACGACTACCTCGCCAAACGCGACTCGGAATGGATGGGTCAGGTTTATCGCTTTTTGGGCCTGAGCGTTGGCGTCATCGTCCATGATCTTCGCGACGAGGATCGCCAGGCCCAATATGCCTGCGACGTGACTTACGGCACCAACAACGAGCTTGGTTTCGATTACCTGCGCGACAACATGAAGATGCGCAAAAACGAGATGGTGCAGCGCGGGCATACTTACGCCATCGTCGATGAAGTTGACAGCATCTTGATCGATGAAGCCCGCACACCGCTGATTATTTCTGGCCCCCTCGAAGACCGCGCCGACCTCTATCAAGCGGTCGATACGCTGATTCAAAAGATTGACGCGGAAGATTTTGAACTCGATGAAAAGCAGCGTCAGGTTTCTTTGACGGAAGCTGGCAACGAGAAAATGGAAAAGCTGCTGGAAGCAGCGGGCATCCTCAAAGGTTCGCTGTACGATATCGACAACGTCTCGGCGGTGCACCACGTCAATCAGGCGCTTAAGGCGCATAAACTCTTCCAGCGCGATAAGGACTACATCGTCAAGGGCGATCAGGTCGTTATCATTGACGAATTCACGGGCCGCATGATGCCGGGACGCCGCTTCTCGGAGGGCCTGCACCAAGCCCTGGAAGCCAAAGAGCACGCCGAAATCCAGCCCGAAAACCAGACACTGGCGTCAATCACCTTCCAGAACTACTTCCGTCTCTACAAGAAGCTCGCCGGCATGACTGGCACGGCATTGACGGAAGCCAGCGAATTCATGGACATCTATGGTCTCGAAGTCATCGAGATACCGACCAACCAGAACGTCCAGCGTATCGATGAAGACGACGAGATCTACCGCACCCAAAAGGAAAAGCTGGCGGCCATCGTGCAGTCGATTGCAGATGCCAAGCAGCGCGGCCAGCCCATCCTCGTTGGCACGACCTCGATTGAGAAATCCGAGCAACTGTCCGAGCTGCTCAAAGATCACAAGTATTTCGAAGCGTTGGGCAATCAGCTGCTCGCCAATGCTGCGGAACTCAAGCCCGGCAAGGATATGGAGCTGCGCCAGCATTTTACCGAGACCGGCGAAGCGCTGATCAAGCTTGCCAAAGACTCAAAAGGCAAAAGTGACCCGGTCCCCCATCAAGTCTTGAATGCCCGCTACCACGAGCAGGAAGCCAGCATCGTCGCACAAGCGGGTGTACCTGGCGGCGTGACGATTGCCACCAATATGGCGGGCCGCGGCACCGACATTCAGCTCGGCGGCAACGCTGAGTACAGGATGCGTGACTGGATCACTGAGCAGAACGCCAAAGGCGTCGAGCCAACTGAGAGCGACATTACCAAGCAGCGCGCAACAATCGCCGCCGATCTTGCCGTCAAGAAGCAGCAGGCTCAAGACGCGGGCGGCCTATACGTTCTCGCCACCGAACGCCATGAAAGCCGCCGCATCGACAATCAGTTGCGCGGCCGCTCTGGCCGTCAAGGAGACCCTGGACGTTCAAAGTTCTATCTCGCGCTTGACGATGATCTTATGCGTATCTTCGGCTCAGAGCGTATGGACAAAGTTTTGCAAACGCTTGGCCTCAAAGAAGGCGAGGCCATCACCCATCCATGGATGAACAAGTCGCTCGAGACCGCGCAGAAAAAGGTCGAGCAGCGCAACTTCGATATTCGCAAACAAATTCTCAAATACGACGACGTGATGAATGACCAACGCAAGGTCATCTTCTCGCACCGCATCGACATCATGGCCGAGGACGACGTCTCCGAGACCGTCGGCGAATTGCGCCACGAGCTGGTCGATGGCTTGGTCACACGCCACATCCCGCCCAACGCTTATGCCGAGCAGTGGGATGCTAAGGGCCTGAAGGAAGCCGCGTTCAATGTCTTCGACGTCGATCTGCCAATCGACAAATGGGCGGCTGAAGAAGGAATTGCGGACGAAGAGATCAAAGAGCGTTTGCTGAAGGCGACGGACGAAAAAGCCGAAGCCAAAGCCGCAGAACTC
>JAYTQI010000515.1:0-5962 GCA_043746825.1 Hyphomicrobium sp.
AGCCACACGACCGGCTCGCCGAGCATCTTCTCAATGTCTTTGAGGGATTTGAGATCTTCGGCTGAAACGAGCGACGCCGAATAGCCTTCCTTGCCAGCACGCCCCGTGCGGCCAATGCGGTGGACATAGTCGTCTGCAGCCCACGGCAAATCGAAATTGAAGATGTGGCTGACGTCGGGGATGTCGAGGCCGCGCGCCGCAACGTCGGAGGCGGCCAGCAGCATGATCTCGCCAGCGCGGAATTTATCGAGCGTCGCGGTGCGCGCGCTTTGCTCCATATCGCCGTGCAGCGCGCCAGCATTGAAGCCGTGCTTGGCGAGTGATTTATGGAGTACGGCGACGTCGCGCTTGCGATTACAGAAAATGATGGCGTTCTTGACGTTGCCGTTTTTGATCAACTCGCGCAGCACTTCCCGTTTCGCCCAATCTTCGCTGTTGGGGCAGAACTTGAAGCGCTGAGTAATGGTTTTTGCGGTGGTCGCGGGTTTAGCGGCTTCGATGCGGACCGGGTCTTTGAGGAATTGCGCGACAAGGCGCGTGATCTCGGGCGGCATGGTGGCCGAGAAGAACAGCGTCTGACGGCGGGGCGGCAGCAGCTTGCAGATCTTCTCGATGTCGGGAATGAAACCCATGTCGAGCATCCGGTCGGCTTCGTCGATGACGAGAATTTCTACGCCCATCAGCATGACGCGCCCGCGCCCGAAATGATCGAGCAGGCGCCCCGGCGTCGCGATCAGCACGTCAACGCCGCGATCAAGCTTTTTGACCTGCTCATCCATCGACACGCCGCCGATCAGCAGCGCCACGTCGAGCTTATGATTGATGCCGTACTTGTCGAAGCTTTGCTCAACTTGAGCGGCCAGCTCACGCGTTGGCGCTAAGATCAGCGAGCGCGGCATGCGGGCCCGTGCCCGGCCGTTTTCAAGCCGGGTAATCATCGGCAGCACGAACGACGCGGTCTTGCCGGTGCCGGTTTGGGCGATCCCCAGAACGTCGCGGCCGGTGACCGCAATCGGAATAGCTGCGGATTGAATGGGAGTCGGGATTGTGTACCCTGCGGCGGTAATAGCCGCCTGAACCTTGGGACTGAGCCCTAAGTCAGCGAACGTCGTTGGTTCCAAAAGCGAAAGTCTCCATCTGCACACATCAGCGGATCCAGCGCGCTAGGGCACTAGACGGCATCGAACGAGAGCGCAGGGGGACTGCAGTGCCGGAAAAGTGACTAAGTCAAATGGGGCGATGGATCGAAATCTTAAAAAACTCGAATCTATCCCCTGCGCTCCGGCACGTTGGGGTGCTCGCATACCTTGCGGATTGGTGCAACTAAAACCATGCCGCAGGCTCGCTTGTTCACGCTTCAGTGAGGCGAAACTGCCTGCAATTTAGGGCTTCCGCCAGTTTGGGCCATAAAAAGGGGCAGCTGTTACGCCGCCCCTTGGGATTTGACGGGCAAGGCCGCCAACTATTCGTTGAACAACCAGTTGGCGAACTTAGCGCCAATGACGGCTCCAAGGATCGGCGCCACCCAGAATACCCAAACCTGCGACAGAGCTGGGCCACCCGCGTAAACGGCAGAGGCGAGGCTGCGCGCCGGGTTGACGGACGCGTTTGAGATCGGGATCGCCATGATGTGGATTGCGGTTAAGGCGAGGCCAATGGCGATGGGGGCCATTGCGCCCGGTCCGCCCTTGCGGGTGACACCCATGATGACAACCAGGAAGAAGGCGGTCAGCACAGTCTCGATAATCAAGACTTGGCTCATAGAGGCTTTCAGCATTGAGAGGTCGCCGTATCCGTTGGTGGCGAAACCTGCACCCGTGTGGCCGATGAGTGAGAACACGCCGCACGCCGAGCACGCGCCAAGGCACTGCGCCACAATGTAGCCAAGAGCGTCAGAGGAATTGAAGCGCCCGCCGGCAACGAGTCCCAGCGTGACGGCAGGATTATAGTGACCGCCCGAGACATGCCCGATTGAATAGGCCAACGCCATCACGGTGACGCCAATCGACAGCGCAACGCCCAGAATACCTGAGGCGCCAGCGGGCGCCCCGAACGAATAGAATGCTGCGCCGAGGACCGACGACATCAGCATGAAGGTGCCGAATGCTTCGGCACCGAGTGCTCTATAATTCATGGGAGTGTGCTCCGTGTTGACTTCCCCGAGTGTGACCGGCGCGCACGTTCGAGTTCTTTGCCGGGAGGAACCAGACGAATAACGTGCGGCACGCTCCCGGATGTCGAATCGAACAGAGCCGATTTAGATTTTGTAGAGGGGCTGCGTGATTTGTGCGAGACGGAATGGCGTGAACGGCTAAAAGAATCAGTTTTGCAAAAACACTTGAAGTCCAATTCGGACGGGGGATCTGTGTATTGGCGCGAAAGTTGAGCAATTGACGGCGCATCAGCGGGGATGCAATTCGAACTCAGCCGCCTGGGTGTGGCGGTCATTTCGCACGGAGCGCCCTCACTCTAGAAAATGAACCTTGATCACATTTCGCAAAGCTGCATGCGCACACGCTCTGAGCATGCTAGAGTTTGAGTATGTGCCTCAAAGTTCCGCACACAGGGAGGCGTTGCCATGAAATATGCGGTTGGCCTCAGGTTGAAAGATAAATCCGGTCACGTCGTCGTTGACGCCGAGGATGCTTTGATTGCGGCCTTGAAAGCCAAGCAAGACCAGCCCGAGGCGGCCATTACTTACGTGCGCCGCCAAAACCGCCGCGGCGACGCCCGCCACCCGCAGAACCGGGTTGGGTAGGCGGGGTACTCAAATAACCGCATCCTTAGCTGACGCGGCAGCTAACGCGGCGCAATGCGAATTCAAACTAAGCCGCGTCCGTGCGGCGGGCGTAGCGCTTGACCTTGATGGTGCGCTCGCGCTCACGGGCGGCAGCTAAATCATAGGCCAGCTGCATGCGCATAAGATGATCCATCTTCGGGCCGAAAGCTTTTTCAATTCGCAGCGCCATGTCAGCTGTGAGTGCGCCGCGCTCATTCAACAAATTTGATAGGGCCTGACGCGTGACGCCAAGCACAGTGGCGGCATCTGTAACGCTGAGGTCAAGTGGCGCAAGGATCTCGCGGCGGATGAAACCACCGAGGTGTGGCGGGCTCTTCATGGGCATGGGATTTGTCCTTCAGTGGTAGTCTACAAAATCAACGTCAAAGGCATCGCCGTCTTTGAAGCGAAATACGATCCGCCAGTTACCGCTGACCGCTAGGCTCCAGTGCCCTGACAAATCACCTTTCAATGCGTGTAGCCGCCAGCCCGGAAACAGTCCAATATCCTCAACGCTGTTTGCTGTCTCAATTGCTGCCAACATGTCCTTTAGCCGGTCTTCCAGATGGGAGGGAATGCCTCGTGCATCGCCGTTTGCAAATAGCCGCTTCAAACCTTTGTGCCGGAAGCTCTGGATTGGCATGGCGGGGGATGTAGCGTGTCAATTGACGCTTGTCAATAAGTGGGATGTCGTCTGACCCAGTATTTTTAAAGTGGTTGGCGTGAGGGAGGCTACCTGATGCAAATACCTGGCAGACCACCCAAGGCTTGAGCCAAAAAGCTAACAGCCAGCAAGATCATGGCGAGTCTGCTGAGGTACATCCTTCTCAGAAATGCGCGCTTCCCGTCAACGGAACTTGGTCCAGCCCAAGAAAGTTTCTTTTGGCCTTCAGGCGTAAATTCTTGTGTTAAAGGAGGCCAAAAAATCATTAGTCCAGCGCTGAAAAAGCCAACCACCAGGCCCCCGAAATTTAGACATGCTGGACCGATGGGAAGATGGATAGCCATCTGGCAAAGAGCTTGAAGCACTTAATTCGACCTTATCCTGCTCAAATATCCAAATCTTTCGCAAACGCGGCGCGGTCTTGGATGAAGCGGAAGCGGGCTTCGGGTTTTGAGCCCATCAGGGCGTTGACGGTTTCAGATAATGCCGAGCGCTCACCCTCGCCAATGGCGACGCGCAACAGCAGCCGCTTCTTTTGATCCATGGTGGTTTCTTTAAGTTCCGGCGCGTTCATCTCGCCAAGGCCTTTGAAGCGCCCGACTTTTACAGGCGGATTAGGCTTGAACTCTTTGGCGATCAGAGCATCGCGGTGCTTTTCATCGCGCGCATACATCGACTTTGCGCCTTGCGTAATTTTGTAGAGCGGCGGCACGGCGAGGAACAAATGACCGTTCTCAATCAGCTCCGGCATCTCCTGATAGAAGAAGGTGATGAGGAGCGCCGCGATGTGTGCGCCATCGACGTCGGCGTCGGTCATGATAATGACGCGCTCGTAACGCAGATCTTCATCGCGGTACTTGGTGCCGGTGCCAGCGCCGAGCGCTTGGATTAGGTCTGAGAGCTGTTGGTTTTGCGAAAGTTTTGCCGAAGTCGCGTTGGCGACGTTTAGGATCTTGCCGCGCAAGGGCAAAATGGCTTGGGTCTCGCGATCGCGGGCGCTTTTCGCAGAGCCACCGGCAGAGTCCCCCTCGACGATGAAGATTTCTGTGCCAGCAGCACTTTGGATCGAGCAGTCGGCGAGCTTGCCGGGCAGGCGCAATTTGCGCGTTGCCGATTGGCGGCCAACTTCTTTTTCGCGGCGGCGCTTGAGGCGGTCATCCGATTGCTCAATGCACCACTCAAGCAGCTTTGTTGCTTGTTGCGGGGAGTCCGCCAGCCAATGGTCGAAGGCATCGCGCACAGCGGTTTCGACGATCTTGGTGGCCTCCGCCGTTGCGAGTTTATCCTTGGTCTGGCCCTGGAATTCCGGCTCGCGAATAAATACCGAGAGCATGGCGGCGGCGGTGCCCATGACGTCTTCAGAGGTAATCTGCACGGCCTTTTTGGTGTTGGTCAGCTCGCCGTACGCGCGCAGGCCCTTATAGATGGCTTGCCGGAAACCGTTCTCGTGGGTGCCGCCTTCAGCGGTTGGAATGGTGTTGCAATAGGACGAGCAAAAGCCGTCTTCGTCGGCAATCCAGGCGCAGGCCCATTCAACCGAGCCGTGGCCGTTGTCCTTCTTGCCCTTGCCAGCGAAGATGTCTTTGGAGACCCGCGTCTGGCCTTCAATGCTTGATGTCAGATAATCGCTCAAGCCGCCTGGGAAATGAAACACGGCTTCTGCCGGTGTCTCGTCCTTGATGAGCGACGGATCACAGCTCCAGCGGATTTCAACGCCGCCGAACAGGTAAGCTTTCGAGCGCGCCATTTTCATCAAGCGTGCGGGCTTGAAGGCGCAGCCCTTGCCGAAAATCTTCTCGTCCGGCTTGAAGCGCACCTTGGTGCCGCGCCGGTTCATGATGGAGCCAAGCTTCTCAAGCTTGGTCTGCGGCTCGCCGCGCGAGAACATCATGCGATAGAGCTGCTGGTCGCGCGCCACTTGCACTTCGAGCGTCTCCGACAAAGCGTTCACAACCGAGACGCCAACGCCGTGCAAACCGCCTGAGGTGTTGTAGGCTTTGCTATCGAATTTGCCGCCCGCATGTAGTATCGTCATGACGACTTCAAGCGCGCTTTTGGTTTTGAATTTAGGGTGTGGGCCAACTGGGATGCCGCGGCCGTTATCGGTCACCGACAAAAAGCCGTCAGTTGAAAGTTCAACCTCAATCCAGCTCGCGTAGCCCGCCACCGCTTCGTCCATCGCGTTATCGATGACCTCGGCGAACAGGTGGTGCATGGACTTTTCGTCGGTGCCGCCGATATACATGCCGGGGCGGCGGCGCACGGGCTCAAGGCCCTCCAGAACCTCGATGTCGTCTTCACTGTAGCCCGCGCTCTCGGCGGACTTTTTTCCTCGCGACGATTTATCGGTCATCTCGCTCTCAAGGTCTGAAAACATGTCTGTCTGCGATCTGGCCATGCGGGCTCTCTTTTCGCGGCGTGACGGTGTATAGCTTTAAGGGCTTAAACGCGGCACGCGACTTAGGGCATGGATGCCGCAGTGGCGAATCTCATGGCCTCTTATAGCGCGGCGGCGCGAC
>JAYTQI010000516.1:0-2723 GCA_043746825.1 Hyphomicrobium sp.
CCAAGGCGTTGTCGGGCAGATATTCAAACAGCGTCGGCGGCGGATCGCCAGGTCTGCGTCCCGTCAGATAGCGCGAATAGTTCTCAATGCCCGCGCACGCGCCCGTCGCCTCCATCATTTCCATATCGAACGTGGTGCGCTGTTCGAGGCGCTGGGCTTCGAGCAGTTTCCCCGCGTCATACATTTCGTTGAGACGGGCTTTGAGCTCGGTCTTGATCGATTTGATGGCTTGCTGCAGCGTCGGCTTGGGCGTGACGTAGTGCGAGTTGGCGTAGATTTTTACTAAGCTGAGTTCATCGGTCTTGGCGCCGGTCAACGGATCGAACTCGACGATGCTCTCGATCTCATCGCCAAACATTGAGAACCGCCAGGCCCGGTCTTCCATGTGGGCTGGAAACACTTCAACGGTATCGCCGCGCGCCCGGAAGGTGCCGCGCTGGAAGGCGGCGTCGTTGCGCCGGTAATGCAAAGCCACGAGATCGGCGAGCAGCTGATCGCGCGAGAGTTTTTCGCCTTGCTTCACCGTGAAGGTCATCGCGGTGTAAGTTTCGACCGAACCGATGCCGTAGATGCACGAGACGGAGGCCACGATAATCACGTCGTCGCGTTCCAGCAGCGAGCGCGTCGCCGAGTGGCGCATGCGGTCGATCTGCTCATTCACCGAGGCTTCTTTCTCGATGTAGGTGTCGGTGCGCGGCACGTAGGCTTCGGGCTGGTAGTAGTCGTAATAGGAGACAAAATATTCGACCGCGTTATCGGGGAAGAAGCTCTTGAACTCGCCGTAGAGCTGCGCCGCCAGCGTTTTGTTGGGCGCCAAAATTAAAGCTGGGCGTTGCGTCGCTTCAATGACATGCGCCATCGTGAAGGTCTTGCCCGAGCCGGTGACGCCGAGCAGAACCTGATTGCGCTCGGTCTTGCGAATGCCCGCGACCAGCTCCTTGATGGCCTGCGGCTGGTCGCCTTTGGGTTCATACTCGGACACGATCTTGAACGGCACGCCGCCTTGGCTCTTCTCAGGCCGCTCCGGGCGATGCGGCACGAAGTCGGGTAAGTCGCCGGAGACAATCGGATGCGCGGCCATCAACGGCTGGCGAGCGAGCACGGCGCGGGCTTGGTCGGTGCGTTCATGCGGCTTAGTCAGCAGGGCCGTGAGCGTGGCGGTCAGGCTTTCGGTGCCCATCGGCGGACGCGGACCCGATTGCCGCAGGGCTGGCAGGGTGGGCAAGCCGTGGGCGGTGAACTTCGCCTGCGGGGCCTCGCCAAAGCCGCGCGTGCCAGGGGTGTTCGCCTCCGTCTCGTGCGGTGGCGGCGACGGCTTGCCAGAGCGGATTCTCGTCCGGCCGGAGGCGTGCGAACCAGAAGCGCGCGGCTTATTGCCAGACGGAGATTTAGGAGGACGGGCCATGAGGGGAATATGGGGGAAGGAAGCCGCTCCGGCAAATTTTAGTGTTCCTTTTTTGTTCTTGTGTTGATAGAGTGCCGTTGGCCGTGGCGAGCACGGCCAGAATCGGGGCACCTGATTGCCGATGAGCGGATTTTCATTGGAACTTTGTGCGGGTGCGGGTGGTCAGGCCTTGGGGCTTGAGCGCGCCGGTTTTGAGCATGCGGGCGTGGTCGAGATTGACCCTCACGCCTGCAGCACCTTGCGGCTGAACCGGCCGCAATGGGCCGTGCATGAAGAAGACCTCAATCAGTTTGACGCGCGCCTCTATATGGGTGTCGATCTCGTAGCGGGTGGATTTCCGTGTCCGCCGTTTTCAGTCGCTGGCAAACAGCTGGGTCCTAATGACGAGCGCGATCTGTTTCCGGCAGGCCTGCGCGTTATCGATGAAGTGCGGCCCAAAGCTGTTATGATCGAAAACGTTCGTGGCATTCTCGATCCAGCATTCGCGGATTACCGGCAGAAGATTGATTTGCGCCTCAAGAAGCTCGGTTATGTTACGGCGTGGAAGCTTTTGAATGCTGCGGACTACGGCGTCTCGCAATTGCGCCCGCGCGTGGTGATCGTCGCGCTCAAGAAGCAGTATGCGTCCGAATTCAAATGGCCCGAAGCCAAGAAGAAGCCCAAAACGGTGGGCCGCCTGCTCTATGACTTGATGGGCGCTGACGGCTGGCAAGGCGTTGACGATTGGCGTCTGCAAGCCAACGCGATTGCGCCAACGATTGTCGGTGGTTCCAAAAAGCATGGCGGCCCCGATCTCGGACCGACGCGCGCCCGCAAAGCCTGGGCGGCCTTGGGCGTAGACGGCATTGGTATCGCCAATGCGCCCCCGGAAGAACATTTCGAAGGCATGCCGCGACTGACGACGCGCATGGTGGCGCGCGTGCAGGGCTTCCCCGACAGTTGGCAGTTTGCGGGCAAGAAGACGGCCGCCTACCGGCAAGTCGGCAACGCCTTCCCGCCGCCCGTGGCGTTTGCGGTGGCAGGTGCGATTGCGAAGGCGCTTTTGAGTGCCCATAAGCCCTCGCGCAATGCGCGCGAGAAGATATGGCAGGCGGAGTTGATATGAGTGCGCGAGACAAGCTTCGCGAGTATTTTCTCAAGAACGTCGGAAAAACGCTTGAGGGAGACAAGTTGCGAAAGGTCGCGGGAGACATCTCCGAATGGGCGCGGCGCGTTCGCGAATTGAGAGATGAAGAAGGTTACAAGATACTCTCGCACAATGATCGCAGCGATCTGAAGCCTGGACAATATATTTTATTAGACGCGAAACCAGAACCCG
>JAYTQI010000517.1:0-2716 GCA_043746825.1 Hyphomicrobium sp.
TTGAGAAGCTGTAACATGGATGACGCAAAGCCGGGCTATGTAGTGCCCGCACATAGCGGACACGTCTCAAGGCTTTGAGGACTAACGATGGTTTATGGCGGGAGTTGCCCTAAGGCGCGGCGGCTTTGCGACACTCAACCCGCTTTACGGCATACGCTCTAGGAGCGTAGCCAAGGCAGATAAGCTGCACAGCAACTCTATAAACCGGGCTCTGGAGCTGCAGTCAGGCTGAAACTCAGAGGTTGTTCATTAGAATAAAGAGTCCAATGCCAATCGCAGGCCCAACCAGAGACGCGAATACCATCATCATAAATGACTTTGCAGCCATGACACTACTACCCCGCACTTTTCCGCATTAAATACTCGCGTTGGCCCGCCGCAAAACGGATCAAACACGTCGGCCAGTCACACGAAACAATCGAGAAGCCGCCTTCTCTCCGGTTCCGTGGCCAAGCAAACCCCCATCCACTCAGCACCCTTACAATACACCTTCCGAAAGTTCTTGACAGGCGTTAATGATGATTTGTTTCGGAGTGTTGCCGCCGCGCGTGAACACCAAATTTGTGCATTGCAAAACAAAATCTGTGGATTTTTTCTGCACTAAGATCAGGCAATAATTGTTATTATTTCATACAGTTAGACGGCTACGTTCGGACAACCGGGATTGGCAGTGGTTTGCAAAAGTGCGATGCAATGTGGATTACTCGTTAAGTCGTTGAAACACAATTTGAACGACGCGTGATGCAAAAGCATCACGCAAGCTCTGCGTGTGAAAATTTTTTGAGGACTTTAGACCGAAGGCCCTATCTGAGGTCAAAGAGCCGGAGCTGCCGCTCGTCCTGACCGCGCGTTTCAGCGGCCAGTTGCTCGATGCGGTCAAAAGGCACCTGTTCGGCGGAAATCAGCGAGCGCTGGGCCTTCATGGGACGCACAAGGCCTTCCTGCACGAGATGGAACTCACCCACCGTTTGGCCCGGCAATGAGGTGGCCGGATCCAAACCAGACTCGGATTGGAACGCAGCTTTGAGCTTGCGGAGCGCCGTGTCTTCACGCACGCGGCCAATGAACCAACTCGTGATCTGATCGCGGCTCTTATAATCAAGATCGCCCGGCGATTGGGTTGCGAGCATCATTCCAAGGCCGGCTGAGCGGGCGCGCTTCAACAGGCTCTGCAAAGGTTCTGCAGTCGCCGGCTTTGAGTTTGCCGGAATATAAAGATCGGCCTCGTCGAACATGACGACGGCTTGAAGCTCATCATTCGGATTGCGTTGGCAGAAGCGGAGCGCTTCCGACAAGAACTGCGAAACCCAGAACAGGATGTTTTCGTTGTCCCCAAGGAAGCCAGTGTAGATGACTGACAGGCGCGTGCGGTTGGGGCGCGCGAACGGCCCGATGCCGAGCAGACTTTCCATGCGCAGCGGCTCGCCGCCGCCATCAAACAACGACGAGTTGCGATGCCGGAGACTGTCGAGCTGGGCAACGAGATCACGCCGCAGTTTGCCCGACGGATCCATGCGCTGGGTTTGGTCGGTCAATTCCGGGTGCTCGTCCTCGAGCAAATGGATCAAGTCAGCAAGGCCGACCTCACTGTTGCTCAACGAGCCAAGAAGCTTGAGCGCAACGGCCAGAACGCCGGATTGCTTTTGATGGGTCGCCGAATTCTTCAAGTGCAGCATTTCGCCAAGAGCCGCCGCCGACAAGTTGGCGAGCAACTGCTGCTCATGTTCGGGTAGTTCATTAATGCCGTTGGGAAGCAGCGTGATCGAGATCGGCCGTCCCGATGAGCGGCCCGGCGTGTAAACGGCAACATCAATGGCATCAGCGAGTTTTTCACGGTCGGCGCGGCGCTCTGAGAGATCATTTTCATTGGCGCGCCAAACATCGGGATTGGCGTAGCTGGCAAGATCGCCTTTACGGTCGATGAGGACGGCGGGAATGCCGCGCAGCAGGAGCTGTTCAATCAAAGAGATAGCAAGCGTGGTCTTGCCTGAACCAGAGCCACCGAGGAACGCCGCGTGGCGCTTCAAGACGGAGGTGTTGAGCGTTACGGCTTTGCCGCGATTTTGGGTTTCGCGGCCCGCTAGAATGCTGGAGCCAAAAGTGCCGTTTTCATCAAGGATCACGGACAACGGCAGATCGTCATCGTTGGCCGGTTTGCTGTCCTTATCTTGCGCAGCCGCCAGCGTTGCGGCGTCTTCGCCGTCAAAGCCCGCCAGCGTCGCTTGTGGATCATCCAATTGTTGCGCGACCAGCTTCGGCACGGGCCGCCCCAACAGATCAAGACGCAGCAGATAAATAATAGCGATCAGGCTCGATAAGGGTTTTGAGCCTTCAAGCCACTGCGCCATTCCAGGATCACCGCGATGATGGGCCGTGAATTCGCGCACCGTCATCATCCGCTCCCACTCGGGGATCGGCACGAGCAACTGTCGCCCGCCACCGTCGCGGAATTTGCGGAAGGCTTGCGCGGTCTGGTTCTTGCGATTGGGTGGGAAGTCGCTGGCGCGCAGCATGAAGCACGCCTTGCCCTGCATCGACCCCAGCACCTTATCGAGCTGGCGTTTGAGGCCGCCGCCTTGGGTTGGGCGGTTGCACAGGAACACGCGGACGTCGCTGGCAAAGCCGGTGCGGTGGCGGACCGTCAGATCGAAGGCTGGAAGTTCATCGCCAAGCTCAAGCCGTTTGACGGTGACGTCAATGGCGCGGCCCCATTCAT
>JAYTQI010000518.1:0-2710 GCA_043746825.1 Hyphomicrobium sp.
CATCCTGCAAAAGATGAAAGAGACGGCGGAAGCCAAGCTTGGCGAGCCGGTTACGCAGGCTGTCATCACGGTTCCAGCTTACTTCAACGACGCCCAGCGTCAGGCCACCAAAGATGCCGGCAAGATCGCTGGCCTTGAAGTGCTGCGTATTATCAACGAGCCTACCGCAGCAGCCCTCGCTTACGGCCTCGACAAAAAGAAAGATGCCAAAACTATCGCCGTTTACGATCTCGGCGGTGGCACCTTCGACGTCTCGATCCTTGAGATTGGCGACGGCGTCTTCGAGGTGAAGTCGACCAATGGCGACACCCATTTGGGCGGCGAGGACTTCGACATGACATTGGTCTCGTATCTGGCTGACGAGTTCAAGAAAGAGCAGGGCATTGACCTGCGCTCGGACAAGCTGGCGTTGCAGCGACTGAAGGAAGCGGCCGAAAAAGCCAAGATCGAATTGTCGTCCTCGCAGCAGACCGAAATCAACCTTCCGTTCATTACCGCAGATGCCTCCGGCCCGAAGCATCTGACGATGAAACTGACGCGCGCCAAGCTCGAAAGCCTCGTGGATAGCCTGATTTCGCGCACAAAGTCGCCATGCGAAAAGGCCCTAAAGGACGCAGGCCTCAAAGCTGCTGACATCGATGAAGTCGTACTTGTTGGCGGCATGACGCGCATGCCGAAAGTTCAACAGGTCGTCAAAGATCTGTTCGGCAAAGAGCCCCACAAAGGCGTCAACCCCGATGAAGTTGTCGCCATAGGTGCTGCTATTCAGGGCGGCGTCTTGAAGGGCGAAGTCAAGGACGTGCTGCTGCTCGACGTGACACCGTTGTCGCTTGGCATCGAGACCCTGGGCGGCGTGTTCACGCGTCTCATTGATCGCAACACCACGATCCCGACCAAGAAGAGCCAGACCTTCTCGACCGCCGAAGACAGCCAGAGCGCCGTCACCATTCGCGTCAGCCAGGGCGAGCGCGAAATGGCAGCTGACAACAAGATGCTTGGCCAATTCGATCTCGTTGGCATTCCTCCTGCTCCCCGGGGCATGCCGCAGATCGAAGTTACTTTTGACATCGACGCCAACGGCATCGTGCACGTCTCGGCCAAGGACAAGGCGACGGCCAAGGAGCAGTCGATCCGAATCCAGGCCTCGGGCGGCCTGTCGGAAGCAGACATTCAAAAAATGGTCAAGGACGCGGAGGCTCACGCCGCCGAAGACAAGGCAAAGCGCGAGCTGATTGAATCCCGCAATGGTGCAGAAGCACTGATCCATGGCATCGAGAAGTCGCTGGTTGAGAACGCTTCGGTCCCCGCTGTCGGCGCCATCAAGGGTGACGTTGATACAGCGATTGCTGCGGTCAGGACCGCTATCGCTGGCGAAGACGTCGAAGCCATCAAAGCCTCGACCAATGCGCTAACGCAAATCGCCATGAAAATCGGCGAGGCGGTCTATACCGCAAAAGGCGGCGCTGAAGGCATGGCGGGGGACGAGTCCCCTCAAAAATCGGCGAGCGGCGAAGATGTCGTTGATGCCGACTTCGAGGAAGTCAAAGACGACAAAAAGAAGTCCGGCTAATCGCGATTTGACATAGCGGCCCTAGGCACCAGCCTTTGGGCCGCTTGACTTCCCTAACAGCGCCATAACCGGTACGCATCTAGCGCTCCGCACGCGTCCATCCTGATCGGCACACCATGGCAAAGCGCGACTTTTATGAGGTTCTTGGCGTCACGCGAAATGCCAGCGAGCAGGATTTGAAATCCGCCTATCGCCGCCTCGCCAAGGATTTCCACCCCGACCGCAACGCCGGCGACAAAGACGCGGAACACAAATTCAAGGAAGTCAACGAAGCCTACGAAGCTCTCAAAGACCCGCAAAAGCGCGCGGCCTACGACCAATTTGGCCACGCCGCGTTTGATGGCGGCATGGGCGGACGCGGCGGCGGCCCACAAGGATTTGGGCCAGAATTCGCGTCCTCGATGTCGGATATCTTTGACGATCTATTCGGCGAGTTTATGGGCGGCCGCCGGGGTGGCGGCCAGCGCCAGCGAAGCGGCGGCAAAGAGCGCGGCGCGGACCTGCGCTACAATCTCGAAATTTTGCTTACCGAAGCCTACAATGGCAAGACCGCGCAAGTCCGCGTACCGGCCAGCGTTTCGTGTGAAACATGCGCCGGCGGCGGCGCCAAAGTTGGCACCAAGCCTAAGCCCTGCACCACCTGCGCCGGGCATGGCAAGGTGCGCGCCAGCCAGGGCTTTTTCACCATTGAGCGGACCTGCCCGGCCTGTCTGGGCCGTGGCGAGACCATCGACGATCCTTGTCCCAATTGCTCGGGCGCGGGCCGCACCACCAAAGAGCGCACGCTCTCGGTCAACATTCCATCGGGCGTTGAAGACGGCACCCGCATCCGTTTGGCGGGTGAAGGCGAAGCGGGATTGCGCGGTGGCCCTGCGGGCGATCTCTACATTTTCCTGTCCATCAAGCCGCACGAGTTCTTCCAGCGCGACGGCGCCGATGTGTTCTGCAAGGTGCCGATTGCGATGACGACGGCGTCGCTCGGCGGCCAGATCGACGTGCCGACGTTAGAAGGCACCTCAACGCGCGTCAAAGTTCCGGAAGGCACTGAGAGCGGCAAGCAGTTCCGCTTGAAGGGCAAGGGCATGACGGTGCTGCGCTCAAAGGTAACGGGCGACATGTACATTCAGGTTGAGGTCGAGA
>JAYTQI010000519.1:0-13936 GCA_043746825.1 Hyphomicrobium sp.
CGCGCCGTCGCTCTATCGCCGGAAAGCTGGGCGGCTTGCGCGCGTAGCAGATGCGTCAAAGGTTCGTGCGGCAGTGATTTGCGCGCTTGCAGCGCGTAACGCGTGGCCAATGCCCGGTCGCCAGCACCAACCGCAATCATGCCGCTGGATAAGGCTTCAAGGCCCATTTTCTGGCGGCGCTTTACAATGCGCTCGCCAAACCGCGCCGGGCTGTTCCATATCGCGCGTCCGATCGACCACAAGAAAATCAAGCCTGCCACGATGGCGGCGAGCATGACGGTCGCGCGGAACACGGTCGTCTCGAGGTCCAGACCTTGCCAGACAATGTGCATGGTCCCAGGCCTGTCGGCCAGCCAGGCGAGGCCAGTGGCTAGAAGCGCGAGGCTGACGAGATAAATGACGAGACGCACCATGACGCGTTCCTTGACCTTATCGTTTGACGGTTACTGAACAGATTTAGGCGCGGCCGCTGGTGCCGTACTAAGTGAGGTTTTCAGTTGAGTTTCAAGAGCGGCAACGGCCGCATCGACATTATGCCTTGCCGCGACTTTGTCGAGGAAAGGACCTGCGGCGCTCTTGGCTCTATCGGGCAGGGCTTTGGCTTGTTCGAGCAAATCGCCGAGCTCGCCGTCTTTCAACGCTGCTTCCATGCGCCCGACTACAGCTTCTGTAGTCTTGTCATCGGGGTTGTGACTGACCTTGCGGACACGCACAACTGACTTGGCGCCAGCTATCAGACGGCCAACAACCGAGCCGTCGCCGGCATCAGCGTCGGCGTCCATCGCAGCATTGGCGGTGGCGCGGAATTCACGGGCCAGATCTGGGAGCGTTGGCACGCCCTGGTCCTTGAACTTGTTGAGCGCGGAAAGGTCAACCTTGTTGCCCGCCGCTTTTTGAACCTCTGCAAGTTCGGCGTCGTACTTCTGGCCGCGATCCAGAACGCGTTTCAGGTTTTGCAGTTCTAGCGAGAGCACGATGCGCTCTGCGTTGGTGCGGCGGTCTTCCTCAGCTCTGAGGACGGTTTGCACGGTCTGCTCAATGCTGGCCAACTTTTGGCTGACAGGCGCAACCGCGGATGCCACATCGGCGGCCTTCGCCGTTGTGCCCTTTAAGCTCTCAAGAGCGGCTTTCAGGGTGGTGTTTTCTTCCTTAGCAATCTTCAGGTTTTCGGCGAGTTTATCGCTGTCGGTCTTTATGGCGCTTAAACGTTCAGTGAGGCGAACCGTGTCGGTCTTGATGGCGGCTAAATCGAGATCAATACGCTGCGTGCCTGATTTTGCGGCTTCGCTTGAGGCGGTGGCGCTTGCGATGCGAGTCTCCACGTCGTCGGTGACACTCTTTCTCAAAGCTGTCAGCTGGGTTGCGAGCGACGTTTCCATATCCGAGACTTTGCCAGTGAGAGCTGCGAGCTGAGCCACACGCCCGGCGTTGGGATCATTGGCACCCGTATCTGCCAAAGCCTTCATTTTATCTTCGAGTTTTGATAGGCGTAGAAGCTGTTCAGTTGCGCCAGAGTCTCCAGCCGCTGACGCAAGAGCTGCCTTGGTCTCGGCGACGAGACGTGTATGCGCTTCCCTGAGTGACGGAATGATATTGACGGACTTTTCCAGGGCCTTCACCCGCTCTTCGGCGGCGTGCAATTTGTCGGTGAGTTCGGCACTGACCGTTTTCATTTCAGCACTGATGTCTTTCTTTTCGATCTTCGCAATGCGCTGCTCAATGGCGGCGGCGCCTTTTGCCAAACTCGCCGAAACACTTGGTAGGCCAAGTTTCGGCAGCGCGTATTCTGCTGCACCCAGAGCCAGCATGCCACCGATGATGCTCGCCGCGAGGTGCGAGAAAAATCCGCCGCGCTTTTTGACGATTACTGTGGTGGTGTCTTTGTTCATATTCGCGTCTGCAGCAGTGGCGGATGCCGCTGCAGCTTTCGCGGCTTGGGCAGTTGCCCCAGACTTCGCTGTCGTTTTGATATCGACGTTGGCTTCCATGTTTGAGGCCTCAATTTTTGATGCCACGTTCTTTTCCAGCATTTCGATTTTTGCCGACGAGCCCGGCGCTGTGTGATATGTTTGAGCCGACGCGTAAGTAGCAGCTGCGGCCGGGAGCGGTACGTCCTCAAGTTTGGCTGTTCCCAGCGAGGACATGCCTCGCGCCACTTTGTCGGTTCCAGATTTATTGCTTGCGGCTGCTACAGAGGCCGCAGCGGACGCGCTCTTTTCGCTGAGCGAGGTGACCTTGATTTCAGTCGCCTTCAGATCAAGCGTTGCATAGGGGCGCCGTGCGGATTGGGTATCGCTCAGACGCTCGTTGGTTTTTGAGGGATCGTTTTTGTTGTCGGTCATCGGGGGGTACGCCTCCAAACTACGTGTTACGCCCGGCCAAGGGGGAGATGCCAGTTTTCCCTGTATGCGGGTCGGCCCGCGTCAGGGAGGACGACGCTGCTTTTCTTCTACTCTTTCCTTATGCTCGCCGCCAGCCGACCAATCAGAGCAACTATTTCTAAACTTGACGGGGTATCGGCGGTCACAATCTTTGCTTGCCGAGGGAGCTGACCCGCCTCTGCTACTGCGCTGGAAAGGCAGACGTATGTCAAGTTTCGTGAATTTTTCTCAAGACCAGCGGCGGCCGCGAGTTGGCCCCAAAGCCGGGCGGTCCGCGGGGACATCAGAATGATGGCGTCGAGGGCGCCAGCCGCCAAGGCTTTTTGGATGTCTCCCGGCAAAGCCGATGCCGCGATTGACCGGTAAGCCAGGACCAATGTTACGTCAACGGCGTTATCAGCTAAAGTTCCTTTGAGATCGAAGGCAAGATGATCGCCCGCGAGATGAATAAGCGGTCCATCACCGAGGTCTGCGCTAGCTGCCAAGATCACAGGCACGAGACCTGACGCAGTACCTGGGCCCACGCGGACATCCGTAAAACCGAGGTCTCGCGCCAAATCTGCGGTGGCAGTGCTAACTGCGAACAGGGGCTTTGCACGCGCCTCCGTTAAAGCCCCTGAACGGGCAAGCGCACGCAGGCCATTGCGGCTGGTCACAATCAGGCCAGTCGCTTTGATGAGAGTACCTGCCGGGATGGTCTCGAACGCGATTTCAATCAACGCAGCCGTGCTGACTTTAACGCCAAGCGCTTCGAGGCGGGCCGAGAGATCCTCGGCGTCGCTCTCGGGGCGGGTAACGAGAACGTGCATCAGGCCAGCGACCGCGACAAAATCCGGGTGTCTTGTTTGGCCAGGATTTCGTCGGCCGCGTCGAGCCCAAGATGCGTGGCTTTCGTCTGAGTACCCTGCCGTGCGACGGCATATGAGACCTTGCCATCAGGGGAAAGCACCTGGCCACGGAAATGCACGGCACCGTTGTGGAGTTCTGCAAGGCCCGCAATCGGTGTGCGGCACGAGCCTTCAAGCCGCGCCAGAAATGCGCGCTCGGCAGTCACCGCCGTAGTAGTCGGCTCATGATTGAGCGGCGCGACAACAGCAGCTGTAAGTTGATCGCTACTGCGAATTTCGATGCCAATCGCGCCTTGCGCGACGGCTGGCAGCATCTGCGTCGTCTCTACCGCCGAGGTAATGCGGTCATGAAGCCCTAGCCGTTTCAATCCCGCCACCGCTAAAAATGTTGCGTCAGCGACGCCTTCTTGCAGCTTTTTTAGCCGTGTCTGCACGTTGCCGCGAAAGCCGATGACGTTGAGATCGGGGCGCACAAATAGCAGCTGCGCTTGGCGGCGCAGTGACGAAGTTCCAACCACCGCGCCTTTTGGCAGCGCATCAAGGTTCGGAAATTTGAGAGAAATGAAAGCATCGCGCACATCCTCACGTGGCAGCACGGCGCCTATCATTAGCCCGTCGGGTAATGCGGTCTGCATGTCCTTCATTGAGTGGACCGCAAGGTCGATCTCGTTTGACAACAGCGCGTCTTCGATTTCCTTGGTGAACAGACCCTTACCACCGATGTCCGCCAGCGGCCGGTCGAGGATTTGGTCGCCAGAGGTCTTAATGACGTGGATTTGGATGGAATCCGCTGAAATGCCATGCGCGCGGGCCAACAGGTCGCGGACTTCGTGGGCCTGGGCGAGGGCTAAAGGGGAACCACGGGTACCAATCCGGATCGGGGCGGCTTGCAAAGGGCTTTCTCCAAGTGCTAGGGCGGCTATTAAGGCGGGTAGATGGGCCGCTATTAATGCTTGAATACTCGCGAAAGGCAAACCCGGCGCGTGACCCCTTTGAATAAGTTGAACGCGCCCCCTGCCGCTGCCGACGGGCCCCTGACTGTTCTTGGGCTAGAGACGAGTTGCGACGAGACCGCAGCCGCCGTGGTTGAGCGCTTGCCCGATGGGTCTGGACGCATCCTCTCCAACGTCGTGCGTTCACAGTTCGACGCCCACAAGATCTACGGCGGTGTGGTGCCGGAAATCGCCGCCCGTGCTCATACAGAATGCCTCTCTGAGATCATCCGCACGGCGATGACGGAAGCCGGTCTCGGCTTCGAACGGCTTGATGGGGTGGCGGCGGCGTCTGGTCCTGGGCTCATCGGCGGGCTGATTGTAGGCGCGATCTCGGGAAAGGCCGTCGCGCTCGCGCTGGGCAAACCATTTCTGGCGATCAATCACCTGGAAGCCCATGCACTGACCTGCGGCCTGACCGATGGGGTCAAGCCGCCGTACCTCATGCTGCTTGTATCGGGTGGGCATACGCAACTCTTATTCGTTGAAGGCGTTGGGCGTTATCGCCGCCTCGGCACCACTATTGATGACGCCCTGGGCGAAGCCTTCGACAAAACCGCAAAACTTTTGGGATTGTCCATGCCGGGTGGTCCAGCAGTCGAACACGCGGCGCTCAACGGAGACGCCAATCGCTTCAAGTTGCCACGTCCGATGTTTGGACGCGCTGAGCCGCATTTTTCTTTCGCGGGCCTCAAGACGGCTGTTCGCCACGCCGCCCAGCCGCTTGTACCCTTAAGCCAGCAGGACGTCGCGGATCTGTGCGCCTCGTTTCAGGCGGCGGTTATGGCAAGTGTGTCGGACCGTGTCACGGCAGCGATGAGGGTTGCGATTGAGCGTTTTATTGGTGGGGCCAAGAAGCCGTTCGTGGTGGCGGGCGGTGTTGCTGCAAATAAGGTCTTGCGTACCGCACTTATTAAGGTC
The DNA here is from genome assembly GCA_043746825.1 of Hyphomicrobium sp. Classification (GTDB taxonomy): domain Bacteria; phylum Pseudomonadota; class Alphaproteobacteria; order Rhizobiales; family Hyphomicrobiaceae; genus Hyphomicrobium_B. The sequence goes on from JAYTQI010000519.1 coordinate 5,143, forward strand.
GCTGAGGAGCAGGGTTATACTTTCCACGCACCGCCGTTGGCACTGTGTACGGACAATGGCGCCATGATCGCCTGGGCAGGTGCTGAACGCTTAGCTTTAGGTCTTGTGGATGACTTAGGAGCACCCGTGCGGCCCAGATGGCCACTTGATCCTGATGCGCCACCCGCGATTGGAGCTGGCGTCAAAGCGTAATGTGAGCGCCGCCGCCCCGTGCTAGGACCAGTGTTTAATTTGCGGAGTGGCGACGTGAAATTCGAGACGATCAGCATCATTGGCGGCGGCGCCTGGGGCACGGCCTTGGCGCAGACACTCAGCCTTGGCGGGCGTAAAGTGATGCTGTGGGCGCGGGAGTCTGAGGTCGTCGAAGATATTAATGCCCGCCACGTCAACCGGGTTTTTCTCCCCGGAATTGATCTTGATCAAGGCTTGCGTGCGACAGGTGATTTGCGCGAGGCGTCTGCCAGCGACGCTGTGCTGATGGTAGTGCCAGCCCAGCATGTGCGCAAAGTTTGCTCAGGTCTTGCGCGAGACATGCGTGAGCATCTGCCACTTGTCATGTGCGCAAAGGGTATCGAGCAATCATCCGGTAAACTTATGGGCGATGTGGTGCGAGAGGTACTCCCTCAAGCTCAACTTGCCGCGCTCTCAGGCCCAAGCTTTGCGTCGGACGTGGCGCGTGGATTACCGGCAGCGCTGACGCTGGCGTGCCGCAACGAAGATATTGGCCGTAGGCTTTGCGAGGCGCTCTCGTCCCGCCAGATGCGGCTGTATTGGTCCAGTGACGTTTTAGGAACAGAACTCGGAGGTGCGGTCAAAAACGTCCTCGCAATCGCGGCTGGCATCGTCGCGGGGCGGGGCCTTGGCGCCAGCGCCCACGCTGCCGTTGTGACGCGCGGATTTTCAGAACTACGCCGCTTCGGCGAGGTCATGGGGGCACGGCCTGAAACCCTTATGGGACTCTCAGGTCTTGGTGATCTCGTGTTGACCTGCGGCAGCCCGCAGTCGCGCAACATGTCGCTCGGGCGGGCGCTTGGCGAGGGCCAGAAGCTCAGCGATGTCTTGGGCGGCCGCTTAAGCGTGGCGGAGGGGGTTTATACGGCGGCGGCCGTTGTTCGTCTTGCTCATGAAAAGCGGATTGAGATGCCCATTGCAGAAGCCGTCCACGACATCATCGAAGGGCGCTTAGGCGTAGATGAGGTCATCACAGCTCTCATGCAGCGGCCGTTGAAAGCGGAAGATTGAACATCTAAGCTACTGCATTGACGTGCGAATTTGAATAAAAGGGAGGTCCGCACAGCGTGGCAAAGACAACAGCAATTATTAAATCAACCGGATTTTGGTTGTTCAAGTCTGAGCCGGATGCATTTTCGTGGGAGATGCTCAAAGCCAAAGGTGAAAAGGGAGAGTCCTGGGACGGTGTGCGGAATTATCTGGCGCGCAACAATATGCGGGCCATGAACATCGGCGATCTCGGTTTTTTCTATCATTCAAATGACGGCAAAGAAATCGTGGGCATCTGCGAGGTGATTGCTTTAGCCCACCCCGAAGCCAAGGACGAGACCGGCATGTGGGCGTGTGTCGATGTAAAAGCTGTGGCGGACATGCCGCGCGCCGTGACGCTTGCAGAGGTCAAAGCCAGCGCGAAGCTCTTTAAAATGGCGCTCGTCACCTCAATGCGCCTCTCCGTGCAGCCAGTTTTGCCAGAAGAATGGAAAGAGGTTTGCCGCATGGGTGGTTTGTCCGTCAGCGCACTCAAGGGCCGCCGGAGCAGAACCTGACGCGATGAAGCTGCCGGGTCAAAAAGACATCAAAAAAATGCTGGTATGGGCGTTACCGCGTCTGCCACCAGCTCCAGACGGCGGGCGCAGCATCGAACATATGTACCCAGACATCGTGCGCGATCTTGTTCGCCAATATCGCCTTGAGACCAAAGTCGAGTGGGACAGCTACGGACAAGGCTATGCCTCCTATGTCGATGCCTGGTTCTACCGCGACCAGCCGGAATTTCGCAGTCCCGCCGCCACCAAGGCTCAAAAAGATTTTGTTGGTCTGGATGTGCTGTTTTGCAGACTTGCCCCGTATTACGTCATGTCTGAGGGCACAAAGTTCTGGCATGACCGGGGTGGCGGCGGCACGATGCCAGGCTATACCGGCGTTGACGAGTTTCCAACACGCGCCGTCAAAGATCTCTCTGAGAAAGCCGCCGTATTCCTGAACGCACAAGGTCTTGTGAGATTAAGTAAAGTCGGCGTTTCAGAGGAACTCCCTCAAGAATTTCACTTCGACACCAATCTCGTCGATGACAAACACCGGCTGTTTGACGCGCTGTTTTTTTGGTATGACTAGCGGCGATGACCCTCCCCCCTCTCGATCCGGCCAACACTGCTGATGCGTCATCGTTCATCCGCGCCAACACCAAGCTTATATCGCCGCCCTTGTTACCGGAGATCCAGCTCTATCTCGCGGCCGAGGCTCTCCCCATCTGGCAAAAGACCGAAGACGAACTTGGCGAGATGAATGTGCCGCCACCTTACTGGGCATTTGGCTGGGCGGGCGGGCAAGCGTTGGCCCGCTATCTGCTCGATAATCCTGAATTGTCGCGTGGGCGGGAGGTCCTGGACCTCGGCACCGGGTCAGGTCTCAATGCAATCGCCGCCAAGATGGCTGGCGCGGCCCGTGTAGTCGCCTGCGATATCGACCGCCTAGCTTTGACCGCAGTCCAATTGAATGCTGCTGCCAACTTGGTTGTCATCGCAACAACCTCAGAAGACCTTTTGACCAGCCCACCCGGGCCCGCGAGCCTCATCTTGGTCGGCGATCTCTTTTACGAGCGCCGGCTCGCAGACAAGGTCTTAACCTATATAGAATCGGCCGCAGCCCAGGGTGCAACCGTTCTGATCGGTGATCCGCAACGCAACTATTTTCCCAGGGGGCGATTTACCTTGGTGGCAGAATACCAAGTGCCCGTCAGCCGCGACCTCGAAGACGCTGAAATCAAAAAAACCAGTGTTTGGCGGCTGTAAATACTAATTCCAAGCAGTCAAATTGCGCACGTCCGGTCCAGAATGCCATAGATACTGATAGCCGCCGCCGGGCCGTCGCAAACAAGACTCTCCGACTTTAGACACGTTGTAGCTTATCAGGCAGCGCCGCATAATCATCAAAGAACATAAGCCGCCGTCAAGGTGGTCATCCGGGAGGAAGAATTAATGTCTGACAAGGTTTATCCGGTGAGCCCAAATTGGGCAGAACACACCCTCATTACCGAAGCTCAATACAAGACCGAATATGCGCGCTCGGTGAAGGACCCAACGGGTTTTTGGGGTGAGGCTGGTAAGCGGCTTGATTGGATCAAGCCCTTTACCAAAGTCAAGAATACCTCGTTTGCGCCCGGTCACGTCGCGATCAAATGGTTCGAGGATGGCACGCTCAACGTCTCAGCCAACTGTATCGATCGCCACCTCAAGACCCGCGCCGACCAGATCGCGATTATTTGGGAAGGCGATAATCCGGCTGAGAGTGAACTCATCACCTATCGGCAGCTCCATGACAGGGTACAGCGTTTCGCCAATGTCTTGAAGAAGCACGGCGTCAAAAAGGGCGATTGTGTCACAATCTATCTGCCAATGATCCCAGAAGCCGCTTACGCCATGCTGGCCTGCACACGTATCGGCGCTGTGCATTCCATCGTGTTCGGTGGTTTCTCGCCCGACAGCCTGCAGAACCGCATCGATGACGCGAATTCAAAATTCGTCATCACCGCAGATGAAGGCTTACGCGGCGGAAAACCTGTGCCCCTCAAAAAGAACGTCGATGCAGCACTGGCCAACTGCAAGGGCGGGGAAAAGGTTCTCGTCGTGCGCCGCACCGGCAATGCCGTGCCTTGGACTGCGGGCCGCGATTTGTGGCTGCACGAAGAGATCATCACCGTGGCGGGCGAATGCCACCCAGAGGAGATGAACGCCGAAGACCCGCTTTTCATCCTCTACACGTCGGGATCAACCGGCAAACCAAAGGGTGTGGTCCACACAACAGGTGGCTATCTCCTCCACGCCTCAATGACTCACCAATACGTCTTCGACTACCACGACGGCGATATTTACTGGTGCACGGCGGATGTTGGCTGGGTTACCGGCCACAGTTACATTGTCTATGGCCCGCTCACCAATGGCGCGACGACGCTGATGTTTGAAGGCATTCCGACCTATCCGTCAGCGTCGCGCTTCTGGGACGTCATCGACAAGTGGAAGGTCAACATTTTCTATACGGCGCCAACCGCAATTCGCGCTCTTATGGGTATGGGCGACGAACTGGTTAAGCGCACCAGCCGCGCATCGCTGCGAATTCTCGGCTCAGTCGGTGAGCCGATCAATCCGGAAGCCTGGGAGTGGTATTTCCACGTTATTGGCGATGGCCGTTGCCCCATCGTCGATACCTGGTGGCAAACCGAGACGGGCGGTATTTTGATTACGCCGTTGCCTGGCGCTACGGCTTTAAAGCCGGGGTCGGCGACTCGGCCGTTTTTCGGCGTGCAGCCAGCGCTTGTGGATGATAAGGGCGCATTTCTTGAGGGCGCAGCCTCTGGCAATCTCGTCATCCTCGATAGCTGGCCAGGACAAGCCCGCACCATCTACGGTGATCATGAGCGCTTCGAACAGACATATTTCTCAGCTTACAAGAATATGTACTTTACGGGTGATGGCTGCCGCCGCGACGAGGATGGATATTACTGGATTACGGGACGCGTTGACGACGTCATCAACGTCTCTGGGCATCGCATGGGTACTGCCGAAGTCGAAAGTGCGCTGGTCTCTCACGCCAAGGTCGCGGAGGCGGCAGTTGTTGGCTACCCCCATGACCTCAAGGGTCAAGGCATTTACTGCTATGTGACGCTCAACGCCGGTGAAAAGGGTGACGATGCGCTGCGCAAAGAACTGGTCGGCCACGTCCGCAAGGAAATCGGCCCAATCGCTTCACCTGATCTCATTCAGTTTTCGCCAGGACTTCCAAAGACTCGTTCTGGCAAGATCATGCGGCGTATCTTGCGCAAGATCGCGGAAGATGACTTCTCAAATCTTGGCGATACCTCGACGCTTGCAGATCCCGCAGTCGTTGAGGATTTGATCTCAAACCGGCAGAACCGGAAGTAGTACAAGTGATCCTCTGAAACAGTAAAGGGCATGGCGTAGGCCATGCCCTTTCCGCTTTGCAGCGGGATTAGCTTATTAGCTTGCGACCCTCATCGTGGTAAGGCGCTGGGCAACTTCCTTGAAAGCCTTTTTCAAGTCTGACCCCGTCTCGGCGTCGAAGAAGTTGGCAGTGCCAGATGCGCAGCTCTGAAGTTCGGTTTTTGCGCGTGGATTGGTCGCAGCTACTGCGGACAGGTTGAGGCCAACGGTATAGACATTGATATCATTGGCTTTCATACCGTTACATAAGGCTTGGAACTGCGCGTAGGATTCGTCTGTCATTGTTGCCGCAGCGGTCGCGCTACCTGTTTTGTACGACGTGTTGAAGAGGCCGTCGGTCATGATCAGAACGGCTTTCATGACCGTTCCACTGCCATAGGGCTTTGGCTGGCTGCTGGCCGGGAGGACACTCGCCCAATTTGGCGAAATCAAATACCAACCCCAGGCGGTGCCGATGTGTCCAGCGGTTCCGCCCCCAGCCACGTAGCTATCAATCGTGTTCTTGATAGTTGCGACCTGGCTCTTTCCCATCAAGGGTATAACGGTCGCCGGAGGGCAATAATAGTTTCCGGGTGCCGGTGTTGGCGCGCTCGGCAGCTTGTCAGCTCCAACCGGTGCAGCATCCGTTGCCGCGTTTCCGTTAATGCGCTCGATAACACAGGTGTCGGCCGTGGCGGGTGGGTTGTTGTTGCAATTGTTGCAATTGTTGCAATTGTTGTTGCAATTGTTGCAATTGTTGTTGTTGTTGCAATTGTTGTTGTTTGTCGCCGCTGCGTTGCTGACAGCCGAAGCTAGGGGACCAGCATTGACAGAGGCCGAGAAGGGCGTGACAGCGATTTTGACGCTGTTGTCGCTCAGTGCCGTCGCGTAGAGAGTATCGATGACGTCCTTGGCCGCCACTTTCATGTCGGCGAGCTTATTGTTGTTGCCCATAGAGCCGGTGATATCCAAGACCATCGACAGTTCAACAGGCAACATCGAGTAGACGACTTTCGAGGACTGGTTGATCAGCACGAAATCGTCAGCATTTGCTAGCCTGCCAAACAGTGACGGAACTCTAGCTTGGACCGTGGCCTCAACGGCATTGGTTGAGCGATCAACTAAAACGTTTAACGGCGTGATACTCTTGAGCTTGACACCGAGGGACTGCATCGATGCCGAGAAATTGGCTTGAGCCATCGCTTGGATATCACCGGCAGTCGCGTTTTCATCATCGAGTAGTTTGGCGCCGGCAAGAACAGAGGCGTCGAGGGCAGCTTGCATGCGGCTGGCGGCATCATGGAAGCGGGCCGAGTCAATCGCAAGCCCTGCGACGGCGAACAATATGACAGCGCTCAAACCGAAAAGAATCGCGACTCCACCACGGGTGTCGTTTGAGAACTCTGCAAAGTAGCGTCGCACGTTCATGACGGAAGCCTCTTGTTACCGGGTTGATGACATTTGCCTCCAATTTGATAAACATTCGTCAATATGTGCTGCTCAAAGGCGTTAACGGACGAATTCTCCGCTCGATGGTATCTATTCGGTTGCCCGGCGCAGCATTCTGAGACGAAAAATGGGTGCACCGTTGCGGGTGCACCCAGGGGGCCGTTACAGGACGTGGGGTATGAGGTGGCTACTTTACGAGACGGAGCTGCGTGAGTGTCATGCCAAACTTCTTAAAGGCATTGTCGAGCTCGTCGCCGTTTCCGGCATTCGCATAATACTGGTCTCCGGCGGTTGCGCAGGCCTTCAGTGTCTTTTGAGCATCGGCCGGGGCGTCGAATGCAACCGAGAAAACGACCACACCTTGAGCCTTCATAGCGTCGCAGAGCGCGATGGCTTGCTCGGACGCTTTCTTGCCGTGATAAGCGGTGTTGAAAATGCCATCCGTCATCAAAACGACGGCCTTCAAAAGCTTACCGTCCTTGACGCGCGTGTAGCTGTCAGGTGCACTCTTTCCACCCCAAGTGCCGCCCCACTTGTCAGAAATCAGGTTCCAGGCCCACTGGATTCCGAGGTGGCCAGCGGTCCAACCTTCCGGTTGGAACTTAGCCACCGCCGCCTCAAGAGCGGCTTTGTCGTCCGACAACGGCGTGATCAATGTGCCTGGGCAGGCATATGCGTCATCTTTGGGGATGCCTTCCGTTGGGTCGGTATCCTTCTTGCCATCGGCGGCGACATTGAAGGGGTCTGTCGCATCGGAAGCGATGTTGATTTTGCGTTCGGTTACGCAGCCATCCGCGCTGCGTGACGCAGACGCAATTGATGCGAAAGGACCAAGATTAACGCTGGCAGAGTATGGCGCAAGTGCAATACGAACCCTCTGACCTGCTGTGGGTACAGCCGGGATCAGGTGATCGGCGAAATTGTTGAAGGCGCCCTTCAAGGCGTCGATCTTACGCTGACCGCCTTTGGAAGGGACCTCTTTCATAGAGCCCGTGATATCGAGAGCCATGCCGACTTCGATATCGCGCTGTTGGAAAATCGCAGACGACGTAACGGGCACATCCATTACCTTGAAGCCGCCGATACGGGCCAGCGTCATATTCACTTTTGTCGCGACATCGATATCGACTGAGCCCGAGTCACGATTGATCCGAATAGACGGCACACCAATAACAGCCCCGGACCTGGCCGATTTGACGTTCTCGTTGAAGAACGTCAGGGCCATATTTTGGATTTCGCTATCGGTAAGTTTGCCATCCAACAGAGCCCTGCCAGCCGCGAGAGAGGCGGCATCAACCGCCTGTGCAACCCTGTCTTTAACTCTGACGATGCGGCTATAGTCGACCGCCATGCCGGCGAGGAACAGCACCGCTGTAGCGACGAGGCCGAAAATCATGGCGACATCGCCCCTCTCGTCAGACTTGAAGGTCTTCGCCTGTTTTGACAGAAGCGCGTCCATGTGTTTCTCCGAGGCACAATGAGTTGTCATGGCCTTGGGAGATGCAACGGCGGTGCCGCCGAGTGTTGAATGGGCAGAAGTGCCGATGCGGGATCAACTGCTGGTGAAAAATGCGTTAATCGGTGTCCCAAGCGGCTGCAACGGACCACTAAGTAACGAATTGCTCGCAGGAGTCGGAATATTGCAGGCAGACAAGTCCAATATCGGGATCATCCAGGTAGCTAGGTCTCAAGGACTTAGCCATTTGTGACCCGTTATGGAACGTAACGTCTAGAAGTCCGAGGCGATGCCGCCTTTTTCCCAGTCTCCAAATCGAACGGGGTCGGGCCCCTTCTGTCCACCAGCCTCCGGTGCCCGGTCATTTTCTGTCTGCGAGCGAGCCCTGCGCCGCGCTTCTGCCTCCGCCAGCGCCCGTTCAGCTTCGGGCGTTAGGGGCTTGGGCGATTGTGAGGTTGCAGCATCTTTGTCGATTTCGGCCATTGATTTGGCTCCAGTGGCTCTTAACGGGGGCGGCACTTCACCATATATATAACGGGTTGAGACGCTGGCGACGGGTGACGTGGCGCCGCGGTAATAGGAGGCTCGATCTATGCCCATGAATTATGCCAAGACGGCTCTACTGCTGGCAGCCTTGACCGGGATTTTCATTGCCATGGGCGCCGCTGTCGGCGGCAGGGCAGGCATTGTGGTGGCCTTTGTCATCGCCTTGGTCATGAAC
>JAYTQI010000520.1:0-2699 GCA_043746825.1 Hyphomicrobium sp.
CATTCAAGCCTTGCGGCTGACACCGCCTGTGTTCACGGGTCAGAAAATTATCGAGTGGTCGATATCGGCTCCAGGATTTGAGACATCGACCCGGTTCCGCGATTGTTTCGGTAACGAGGCGCATCTCGTTTCTCACACGGGCTTGCATAGCGAAGTTTTGATCATTGCCAAGGGTGTCGTTGACACGTCGGATCAGGCGGGCATCGTGCGCGGGCTCGCGGATACAACGCACGTCCGGGTATTTCTGCGTGAAACAGACACGACCCGGCCGGATGACGCCATCCGCGATCTCGCATTCAGGCCGACCGCAGCGGGTGATCTCGACCGTCTGCATAGCCTGATGCATGAAGTCCGCCGTGCCGTTGAATACAGGACTGGCACAACTGGCGAGCACACGAGTGCCGCAGCCAGCCTCGCAGATGGTCAAGGCGTTTGCCAGGATCACGCCCATATCTTCATTTCATGTGCCCGGGTACTGGGCTATCCCGCCCGCTATGTGAACGGTTATTTTCTGTCAGGCGGGGACGAGCCGGCAGAAGCGCACCATGCCTGGGCCGAAACCTGGATCGAAAATATCGGTTGGGTTGGGTTTGATCCAGCGAATCTCATCTGCCCGACAGACCATTACGTGCGCCTCGCAACCGGCTTGGATTCGGCCTCGGCGGCACCAATCCGGGGGACACGGCGCGGTGGTGCCAACGAAGCCCTTGACGTGATCGTCGAAGTCCAGCAGCAGAACAACCAGCAACAATGAAAATCCCGCACGGGGGCTGGAATGACTTACGGCGTCGCGATGAGACTGGAACGCGGCTTGGTGTTCGCCGCCGACACCCGGACAAATGCCGGTGTCGACAACATAGCGCAATACCGCAAACTGCAGTTCTGGCGCCAGCCGGGCGACAGAGTTATGGTGCTGTTGAGCGCTGGCAATCTGGCTGTGACGCAGGCCGTCATTAGCCTGTTGAACGAAAAGCTAAGTACAGATGCGCTAGAATCCGTGACGGATGAGACGACCCATCTCTTCAATGCGCCGAATATGTTCCGCGCCGCCCGCGTCGTTGGTGATGCCATACGCGAAGCCCGCCGCGTCGATGGCCCGGCGCTGGAGCTCAGCAAAGCGGGGTTCAACGCCTCGTTCATTTTCGGCGGCCAGATCGGCACGGAGCGGCCCCGCCTGTTTCAGATCTATAATGAGGGCAATTTTATCGAGGCGACGGACGATACACCGTTTCTGCAAATCGGTGAGCATAAATACGGCAAGCCGATCCTCGACCGCGTCGCCCGCGCCAACATGCGTCTCGGCGAAGCCGCAAAATTGATGTTGCTGTCGTTCGATTCAACCTTGCGATCAAACCTCTCGGTGGGCATGCCGATTGATATTCTGCTCTATGAGCGCGATAGCCTGGATGTGCGGCGTGAGAAACGCATTGGACCGGATGACGAGTATTTCAAAAATCTGTCATCCGCATGGTCGGACGCGCTCCGGCAGGCGTTTACAAAAATCGATGAGTTCAAAGTTTGAAGCCGCGCCTTTGGAAGACGCCGAGGCGATAACCAAAGTAGCTGACAATCATGCCTAGACCGGACGCGATTGTGAGCGCGATCAAAGGCTCAAGTCCGCTGAAGATGAGTAAAAGAGCGGCATAGAGCGCGTAATTGATAACAGACGCGGCGGTTGCGACAGCGGCAAATTTAGCGAACTCGGCGAGTGAGGCGGGGTGGGATAAGCGGAATGTCAAATTGCGATGGGCGAAGTAGCCCGCAACCATCGCTGCAGCGATGGCAGTCAAGCGCGCGGAATACGGATCGAGACCAGCCACCTTGGTCAGCAGCGCCAGAACAAGCGCGTCCACCGCAAAGGCGATGAGGCCCGAGGTGAGAAATCCCGCACCGTGTTTCAGGCGGTCACGCCGCAACCGGTCAAGCATGGCTGGCTCCGTATCCCATTCCCGGCCACTGGATGCGGCCATCACTCGCACGTTTCGCGCGCCAAACCAAACGCGTGAAATCGTTAGCCTCGAGAAGAAAATCGAACTCGGCGTTCCGGCGCGTGGTCACGGAGTCAAGCGCTTCGAGTCCGGCGTCAGAAAATCCAGGGTGGCACATGATGAGGTGGCGGGTACTTGCATAGGTGGCCGCACTCGCGAATTCGGATTCCACCGTTGCGGCGTCAAAATTGGAAATGCCGGCGAAACTACCGTTGGTGATGTAGCCCCGGCGGCGGGCAGCGAGCCCAAATCCGCGTGCCAGATTGGCAATGAGCAGCGCCTTCACCGGCGCGACGCCACGGCGTGAGATGGCCAGCGCTCTGTCTGATGGATCACGTAGCAAGATCCCTAGCGGCGTGACGCAGGCCTGCAAAACGCGGAACAGGCAGTTGCGGATGCCGGGCAGGGCGTGGACGTGTTGATGGCCGTCGATAAAATCGGGCGGCGCGCCAAGTGCGACTTCGAAGGCTTCGAGCTGGCGGGCGAATTCTGCTTCGATGTCGGGCTCAGGCAGCATCCCTAAAATTGCCCCGCGCGTCACGGTACTGACGGATGGCAACCGGCCTTGCGGTGCGAAGATTGGCATGGCCCCGAGCGGTTCACCCAAGGTCAAATTGAAATGCAGCCCGATTGCGAGGTGATCACGCAGTGGCCGCAATAAATCAGCGTCGTCCGGCCAGCCAGGCCGTGTCACCAGCGCGCTCGTGCCTG
>JAYTQI010000521.1:0-2693 GCA_043746825.1 Hyphomicrobium sp.
GAAGCCATCAAGACGACGCCGCCACTGCAGCACAAAGAGAACATTGACATCGTCAAGACGCATCGCGCCGAAATTGAAAAGGCGTTGCAGTAGGCAGAGCAGGGCGAGTAAAATTGACGCCGTCTTTTGGTGAGCGCCCAGCATGGACATTCCGCGGCCAACTTTAGAGGAACTTGAAATGGCCGCGGGTAGCGTGCGGGTGAAATACCCTGAGAGTGGCGTTGCTGTGATTGAACTCAACCGGCCGGACGCCCGCAACGCTCTCTCTCTCTCTCTGATCAAAGAGCTGCACGAGACGATAGACGATCTTGGGCAGGACGCCAGTATCGCGTCCATTGTGCTGTCCGGTAACGGTCCAGCGTTTTGCGCCGGCCATGATTTAAAGGAAATGACGGCGCGTCGTGCAGACTCGGATGGCGGGCGGGCGTTTTTCGCCAAAACTATGAACAATTGCGCTGCGATGATGCAGGGCATTGCCGCCTGTCCCAAGCCCGTGATTGCGGCGGTGCACGGCATTGCGACGGCTGCTGGTTGCCAGCTTGTGGCCACGTGCGATCTGGCGGTCGCGGCGGATACAGCCATGTTCGCGACGCCAGGCGTCAATATCGGCCTCTTCTGTTCAACGCCGATGGTTGCCTTGTCGCGTAACATTTCTCGCAAGCAGACCATGGAGATGCTGCTGCTCGGCGAGACAGTCTCAGCCGCTGACGCATTACGCTGGGGACTCGTCAACCGGGTGGTGCCGCAGGCTCAGGTTCTCGATGAAGCACTCAAAATGGCGCGCAAAATTGCCTCCAAACCAAAAATGACAATTGCGACGGGCAAGCCTGCCTTCTATGCGCAAGCTGAAATGCCACTCGCTGAGGCCTACACCTACACCGCCAAAATCATGGTCGAGAACATGCTGCGCGCTGACGCGACAGAAGGCATTTGCGCTTTCCTTGAAAAACGCGTGCCAGATTGGAAGGACGGTTGAGCCATGCAGCCGTGCCTCAGTCTCATTACGCTTGGCGTTCAAGATATGGCGCGGGCGCGGCACTTCTACGAGGCGCTGGGGTTCAAGGCTTCGTCCGAGAGCCAAGAGAGCGTGACGTTTTTCGATGCGGGTGGCGTGGTCCTTGGTTTGTTCGGTCGGTCCGCACTGGCACAAGACGCAAAGGTTGAAGATAGTGCAGCCGGATTTTCCGGCGTAGCGCTCGCCCATAACGTCAGGTCTGAGGCCGAGGTTGAGCGCGTGCTTTCCGAGGCCTTGGCTGCAGGCGCCAAACTTTTAAAGCCGGGCCAGAAGGTGTTCTGGGGTGGATATTCCGGTTACTTTTCCGATCCCGACGGGCATCTCTGGGAAGTGGCGTACAATCCGTTTTGGCAGCTGGATGAGGCTGGGCGGGTGATTTTGCCGAAACCCGAAGTATGAACCACGACACCTACAGTGACGATTATATCGCGCAGCTGCTCTCCAGCATCAAATCCATTGCCATAATCGGTGCCAGCGCCAACCCTGTGCGCCCGAGCTTTATTGTCATGAAGTACTTGGCAGGCAAAGGCTATGACGTTCGCCCCGTCAATCCCGGCCTTGCCGGACAAGAGGTTCTCGGGCGCCAAGTTAACGCCCGGCTTGCAGACGTTTCAGGCCCTGTCGATTGCGTAGATATCTTCCGTAACTCAGACGCCGCGCTTGCCGTGACGCGCGAGGCAACTGCGCTGAAGGAGATGCTAAGCCTCAAAGTCATTTGGATGCAGCTTGGTGTGCGCAATGACGAGGCTGCTCGCGAGGCGGAGTCTGCGGGCTTGCAGGTTGTGATGAACCGCTGCCCCAAGATCGAGTTTGGCCGGTTGTCTGGCGAGATCGGCTGGGCGGGTGTGAACTCAGGCGTGATTTCCAGCAAGCGACCTGCCATGGCGGCCTTTGGAGTGCAAAGCCACATTATCCGGCGCAAACCTTAGTCACGCGCGAGCGCGTACCAGCGCGTAAAGAAGCCCTAGCACTATGAAGGCGGCAGTCGTGACGCCAAGCCAAGGCGCCGCAAGGCTCCAAATAGCGGCCGCAATTAATGCGATATTCGCGATTGCGATACGGTATACGGCCGCGAGGTGTGAGCCCAATGCCGCCGCCGCGCGCTGATAGAAATGCGTTTTGTGGGCTTCCCACGGTTTCTCGCCACGGCTTAAGCGCATCAAGAGTGTGAGCGTCGAATCTGCGAGAAAGTATGACGGTAAGATCAGCGCCGCCGCCCAATGGCCCTTGACCGCAAGATCGATCATCAAAGCGCCGATCAGAAAGCCCAGCGGCACACTGCCCACGTCGCCAAGGAACACGAGCGGTTTGGTGCGCATATTCCAGAACAAGAACCCCGCGCTCGCCCCCATCAGGCCAGCTGCCAAGGCATCATAGCTGTGCGCGGCAGTAATCAGTCCAATCAGTACATAGCCAAGCGTGATGGCGATGGTTTCAACACCCACGATTCCGTTGACGCCGTCCATGAAGTTATAAAGGTTCATCATCCAGCCAAGTGCGATGATCGTGATCGCTCTATCCAGCACCAATGGTAGCCAGCCTTGAAAGACCAAAGCGCCGCCTGGTAGATTCAGCACAAACAGCGCAGCAACGCCCAAATGGATGGGCAAGCGTATAGAGGCAGGCAGCGGTGCGAGGTCATCGCGCCAGGAGAGATAAGCGAGGATTGCAACTCCGG
>JAYTQI010000522.1:0-5885 GCA_043746825.1 Hyphomicrobium sp.
CTGTCTACTGGTTGGGGAGGGTCAAATGGCCTTTAATGACACCCTCTTCCAATTGGGGATGGACTTGACTCGTTCAAGCACCGCCCAAAAGGAAGATCACTTTGTTGCCGAGTCTGCCGAAGTTTCTACCGTCCGCAAGGACAAGAGCTTAGAGCGTGACAACACTAGGTTTGCCGGACACCACCTGATTATCGATTTGCATGGCGCGGAGCGTCTCGACGACCTCAAGTTCGTTGAGCGCACTTTGAAGCAGGTCTCAGCAGCCGCTGAGGGCAAGCTTGAGCGCGTGCACATCCATCGGGCTGGTCATGGCGGCGTCACTGGCCTTGCCGTACTTGCGGAAGGGCATATCTCGGTCCATACGCGCCCCGATACCGGCTTTGCCGCGTTCGATGTGCTGATGACCGGCCATGCCAAACCGCAACGCTGTGTGGAAGACTTGCGGGAGGCCTTTTCGGCCCGCGACGTCTCGGTCAAAGTTGTTGCGCGCGGTGAAGCCGCGAACAACGTCCAGGCTCTCAAACCGGCTGCGGGCGCGATGCGCTTCAAAGCCGTCAAAGGTGGCCGCAAAGCCAAGGCTGCTTAAGCTCGAGAGAGCTGACAGTACGCTTTGAGACTACGAGACCAATTTGAAACCGCGCGATTCCCATAACCGGGGCGCGCGGTTTTCTTAGTTTTGGGCGGCTTGCCCTTGGGTATAACCCGGGTTATACTTTTGGTATGAAAACAGCCATTTCCCTACCCGACGAATTGTACGCCCAAGCTGAAGCCGCCGCCAAGCGTAAGGGCGTGTCGCGCAGCAAACTCATGCAGACAGCTTTGACCGAATACCTCAAGCGCCAGCGCTCGGCGGAGGTCACAATGCAGCTCAACGCATCATATGCGGCCAATCCCGAGCCGTATGATCCATACCTCACGGCGTTGGCACGCGAAAATATGCGCAGAACGGAGTGGGATGATGAAGCGGGGCGAGATTTGGTGGACAAACCTCGGCGCGCCAAGCGGGTCAGAGCCAGGGTACCGGCGGCCCGCAGTCATCGTCTCGGCAAATGAATTCAACAAGACCACGATCAATACTCTGATCGTCGTATTCCTCACCACCAATGCGGCGCGAGCCCGCGACCACGGCAATCTGTGGCTGACCCCGCGCCAAACCGGACTGCCCCAGCCTTCGACATTGAATATCACCCAGATCTCGACCGTTGACCGCCGCGTCATGGCCGGCCGGGTCGGACGTCTGCCTGACAATGTCATGGCGAGGATCGATGACGGCCTGCGGCTAGTGATGGGGTTGTAGCACCCTCAAATATGCCCCTCGCTCGCATCCGCGGTTTCCTTGACCGCTTCTTTACGGCGCGCGCCAGGTTTGGTGAGCAGCGATGCGCCAGCATCGGGTGCGAGCGTTGCAAACATCAGCGCCGACAAGCCTGACACAAACGCGATCAGCAGGAACACCGGTGGGAAATGCACTGTTGCAATCGCGCTCGCGCCGTCTAAATGCCCCATCAGCTCCAGGCCTAGCGCCGCCACCGAGACGCCGACCGCACCGGAGAGTTCCTGCACCACGGAGGCAAAGGAGGTGGCGCGGCTTAAGTCCTCGGGCGGCACATCGGCGTAGGCAACGGTGTTGATGGAGGTGAATTGCAGCGAGCGCGACAGGCCGCCCATGAAGAAGATCGCCGCAATCAGTGTCGCGGGAGTTGCGACCGTGAACAGCGCGGGCAGTGTGGCAAAGCTCGCCGAGATCAGGGCATTCGCGATCAACACCCGGCGATAGCCCCAGCGCCGCAATATCGCAGCCGCCTGTGTCTTCATAAACATGGCGCCAAAGCCGGTCGCGAAGGTCATTAGGCCAGATTGCAACGGGTTCAGTCCAAATCCGTTCTGAAACAGCAGCGGCAACAGAAAGGGCATGGCCCCAATGCCGATGCGAAACAGAAATCCGCCGAGTAGCCCCACGCGAAATGTCGGGATTTTCATCAAGCGCAGATCGATCAAGGGCGCGGGATCACGCAACGCGTGCGCGGCATACAGCGCCATCATCACAGCGCCGCCAACCGTGAGGCCCAACACCACTTGTGGCGAAACCAGATCAAGGCCGAGCAGCGTCACGCCGGTCAGGAACATCGACAGGCCGGGGCCTAGCAGCAGGAAGCCTTTGAGATCGAAACCCTGTGGGGCTTCATCGCGAACGTCAGGAATGAAACGCGTCGTCAGCGCCATGCCGATGATCGCAACTGGTATGTTGATCCAGAAGATCCAGCGCCAGTCGAAATAGGTCGAGATGAAGCCGCCAAGCAGCGGGCCAATGACGGGCCCGACGAGAGCGGGGATTGTCAGCCAGGCGATGGAACTGATGATCTCCTCACGCGGGATCGTGCGCAGCACTAAGAGCCGCCCGACCGGCAACATCATGGCCCCACCAACGCCTTGCAGCACCCGCGCCGCCACCAGCGACACGAGGCCTTGTGACAGCGCGCAGGCGATGGAGCCGAGCGCGAACACCGCCATCGCCGCCCGGAAGACGGTCTTGGCGCCATAGCGATCTGCGGCCCAGCCGGACGCTGGGATGAAAACAGCCAGCGCCAGCAGGTAGGTGGTCAGTGCCAGCTTCAAGTGGATGGGATTGAGCCCCAAGTCCCGGGCAATCACCGGCAGCGACGTCGAGAGCACGGTCGCGTCCAGGTTGGCCATGAACAGGGCGGTGGCGACGATGAGGGGGATGGAATTGCGGCGGAGTCGTTCGAGCATCAGAGGTTAATAACATGACCTGCGACCGGCGCAGCAACGGTAAAGCATTTTGGCCCCGGCTTTGCATTTGCTGGCTGTTATGCGGTGCGCGTCCCGAAATTAGGCATCCGCAAAAAAGTTAACAGCCCGCCGAGGTCTTACCTTGCAGATCCAAGTTGCACTTGCAGAGCCGCTTTTTGAGCTCAAGGGCCGCGCCAACCGCATCGACCTCTCGGCCTGGGTCAGTGGTCTGTCGTTTGGCGCCGGGCTGTGGCTGGCTGAGACATCAAGTGCGACGCAAGACATCATTATTTCCAATGGTGCGCCTTATCTGATGCTGGCGTCCTTTGCGGCCTTCCTGGCCTCAGTGTTGCTGATCCAGCGTTATATGCGGCTCTCACTGCTGGCCAACACGTTTGGTACGCCACGCAAGCTAATGCAGAGCGGCGTTTTCCGCTACTCGCGCAATCCGATTTACGTCGCGTTTTTTGTGCCGCTGGCCTCAATTGCGTATGTCTCGCTTTCGGCTGCGATTGCAGCAACCGGCCTTTATATTCTGGCGATGAACCTGACCGTCATCCGCAAGGAAGAGCGCGATCTCCTGACGGCCTTTGGACCTGCGTACGCCGCGTACCTGTCTTCCACGCCGCGCTGGATTATCTGACGCCGCCGCCCAAGTGCTGGTGCTCGTCTGCATCAGATGTTTTTGGTCATCGCAAGACCACGGAATAAATCGCGCCCTGGTTGCGTTTTAACCATGATGCCCGTGTTGCGGATCTGCTTGTCAGCCGGTGATGTGGGCAAGGCGGCGGGGGCGGCGCCACTCACATGGGTTGCCCGCTCTCGCCGTTGTTTGTGGTGTCAGACCCTCACACCACATTCAGCGGTAGCGTCTCAACCGTCACAACCCCGTCGTCATCCGTCCAGCTGAACTCAAAAGTGCCAGGGCCAGGAACCTTGAGTTGGAACGAGATAAAGGGGTTGGCTGAAATGCCAGGCCCCAGCTCAGCGCGGAATACTTCCATGTCTGCATATTTGGCCACAAACGTATTGATGATGTTGCGCGGGATCGGCTGACCATCGGGCGTTTTGCGGTTGCCGGTTTCCATGACGTGGGTGATGAGCGTCTTAACCTCAATGGTCTCGCCGGTTTTTGCACTTTCGGGCACTTTAACGCGCGGTTTTGTTGCCATCTCGGCCCACTCTCAACTCTGGCATCCACCAATGGTGACCTTGACGGTCTGCGAGGCCATGGCCAGCGCGCCCGTCGATATTTGCGCGAGCACAACAACGTCTTGCGTCTTGGACAGCCGCATCCGGCTCTGCACCCGCGCGACACCATTGACCGGCGACAGTTTGAACGCCGCGACTTTTGCGAGCGGGTTGGATGTCGATAGCAAGTAAATGGCTGTGACGTGTTCAGCTGCCGTCATCGGGCTATCGACCGAGATGGTGACCGGTACAAAATTACCATTCTCGGCGATTTCAGGCAGGTCGAGAGCGATGATACCCTCGGCCGGTTTGGCGCCTTTGGTGAGGGCTGCAAACGCCTCTTCGAATTGCTTTGAGCGCTCAAGCTGAGACGAGGTCATATCCTCGGCCAGCGCCAGCGAGGCCCGTAAGGCCGCAGCAGCACCTGCTGCCGAGATCAGAAAGGTCCGGCGGTTGAGACATGATATTTTCAGCATCTCGCGCATGCGAAGAGCCCAATTGCCGCGAAGTTTCGTTGCAATTATAGGACCAATCTTTGCGATCAATCTAGTTACAAAGGATTCATTTCCTGACAGAATAGCTTCCAAGGTGGCGGAATTGCCTCTAATGGCAGTGTCACGAAAAAAACCGGGCGGATGCGAACAGGGCGGTGACGAGAATGGCTAATCTTACACGGCGGAGCTTTAATCTGGCCGCCTCGGGTGCGGTGTTGTCAGCCGCAACCGGCCTGTTGGCGCGGCCAGCGCTGGCGGCTGGCGCCGCCAAAATTGTGATTATCGGGGGTGGGCCAGGGGGCGCAACGGCCGCGAATCGTTTGCTGGCTGGCAATCCGCAGCTCGACATCACCTTGATCGAACCGAAGGAAACTTACACCACCTGCTTCTATTCCAACCTCTTCATCGGCGGCTTCCGCTCCTTTAACGCCCTCAATCACACTTACGACGGCTTGAAAAAGCGCGGCATCAAGGTGCTGACCGATACGGCATCGAGCGTTGACACCACCGCCAAGACCGTGACGCTGGAGAAAGCCGCGATCACGCTGCCCTATGACCGCTTGATCATGGCGCCGGGCATCGATCTCAAGTTCGAGGCCATTGAGGGCTATTCAGCGGAAGCGGCCGAGATCATGCCGCACGCTTGGCAAGGCGGCCAACAGACGTGGCTGCTCAAAGAAAAATTGCTGGCGATGACAGATGGCGGCAACGTCGTCATGACCGTGCCGGGCAATCCGTATCGCTGCCCGCCAGGGCCGTATGAGCGCGCCTGCATGATCGCGCATTTCCTGAAAGCTCATAAACCGAAATCAAAGCTGATCATTTTTGACGCCAAAAAGACCTTCTCGAAGCAGCCGGTGTTTGAGGAAGCGTTCAAGGGCCTTTACAAAGATGTCGTTGAACTCAACCTCACCAATGAGATCGATGATTTTAGCGTGACGAAAGTTGACGCGAAGACAGGCGAGATCACCACCAAAGCTGGGCGCAAGGAAATTGCTGCGGTTGCGAATATCATTCCACCGCAGCGCGCGGGCGCAATCGCCGCCAAGGCAGGACTTGTCGAAGGCGATTGGGCGCCGGTCAATCCCGATAACTTCTCATCAATGAAAGCGAAAGACGTTTACATCCTCGGCGACGCGGCGATTGCTGCGGATATGCCAAAATCCGCATTCGCGGCCCACAATCAAGCGGGCGTAGTGGCTTCCGATATTTTGGCCGACGTTGCGGGCAAGAGCCGCAGCATCGGCAAATACCGCAACACCTGCTGGTCGATGATCGGGCCTGACAACAGCGCCAAAATCGGCGGTGATTATGTGCCCGGCAAAAAAGACGGCAAGGGCTTCCTCGAAGTCAAAGAGCCGTTCGTCTCCAAACCCGGCGAGAGCGCGGATGTGCGCAAGGCCACTTATAACGAAAGCGCGGCCTGGTACGACGCCTTCACGGCCGATG
>JAYTQI010000523.1:0-2691 GCA_043746825.1 Hyphomicrobium sp.
CGATACGTGGACTTGGACCGGCATCGATGCTGATACCAAACTCATCGTGTCCTGGTTCGTCGGAGGCCGTGACGGAGACTATGCCAAGCTGTTCATCAATGATCTTGCCGCCCGCCTTGCGAACCGCGTGCAGCTTACTTCGGACGGCCTGAAAGCCTATCTTGAGGCCGTAGAAGGCGCGTTTGGCGACGACGTTGATTATGCGCAGCTCGTCAAAATCTACGGCGGCACGGCAGAGGGAGAAAAGCGCTACAGCCCCGCCGAGTTCGTCTCATGCCGCCAAGTCGCCGTGACCGGCAAGCCAGACGTTAAACATATCAGCACATCATTCGTGGAGCGCTCGAACCTCACCATGCGGATGCACAACCGCCGCTTTACCCGCCTGACCAACGCTTTCTCAAAGAAGTTCGAAAGCCACGTTCACATGGTCGCGCTCTATACCGTGTTCTATAACTTCACCCGCATTCACAAAACGCTTCGGATCACTCCGGCAATGGCCGCTGGCCTGACGGATCGGCTTTGGGGAATGAAAGACGTGGTGGAGCTTATGGATGCTGCCGCGCCAAAGCCAGGCCGCCCCGTGACTTACAAAAAGCGGGTCGAAGAAATTTCAAACTGAGACACTACCTGAAATTGCCCTGGCTGTGTGAAAACGCGATCCCTGTTACAATCGCCTAACTGAATCGGCGGGGGCTGATCATGACACGCTTCGTGCAAGGTGCAGATCGCGGGCAAACGACACTGTTGCCGGAATGCCTGGAGGACTGGGTCGACGAAAACAACCCCGTGCGCGTCATCGACGCCTTCGTTGATGCTTTGGATTTGGCCAGGCTTGGGTTCGACAGCGTCGATCCCGCTGCCACTGGAAGGCCATCCTACCATCCCGCCGCCCTGCTCAAGCTCTACATCTACGGCTATCTCAACCGCGTGCATTCGAGCCGCCGGTTGGAGAACGAAGCGGCCCGCAACGTCGAAGTAATGTGGCTGCTCGCCCGACTCGCGCCGGACCACAAGACGATCGCCGACTTCCGCAAAGATAACGGCCCTGGCATTAAAAGAGTCTGCGCGCGCTTCGTCGAGATCTGCCGCGAGATGGGATTGCTCGCCAAGGCCAGCGTTGCGATCGATGGCAGCAAGTTCAAAGCGGTCAATAATCGCGACAAGAATTTCACACGTGGCAAGATCGAACGGCGGCGGACGCAAATGGAAGAAAGCGTCGCCCGCTATCTCGCAGCGCTCGACACCGCCGACCGTCAGGACCCATCGGAAATACTCGAATTGAAAAAGACGCGTATCAAGGAGCGCCTCGCAAATCTGTCGGTAGAAATGGCCAAGCTGGCCGCGATTGAACAGCAGCTGCTGGCATCGCCGGATCAACAGGTCTCGTTCACCGATCCCGACAGCCGCTCGATGGCGACGAGCGGCCGTGGCTCGGGTGTTGTTGGCTATAACGTGCAGACGGCGGTTGATACCGAACACCATCTGATCATCGCCCATGAGGTGACGCAAAGTGGCTCGGATCGGTCACAACTGGCAAATATGGCCCAGCAGGCCAAAGCCGTTCTGGAGGCCGATGCACTCGATGTCGTCGCGGATCGCGGCTACTTCAAGGGCGAAGAAATCCTAGCCTGCGAGGAGGCTGACATCACGGTGACGCTGCCAAAACCAATGACGTCGGGTGCCAAGGCGGAAGGCCGGTTTGGCAAGCAGGACTTCGTTTATTTGGCAGACGAAAATGCCTATCGCTGCCCTGCAGGCGAGAAACTGCAATATCGCTATACGAGCGAAGAGAAGGACCAGAAGATGTGGTCGTACTGGACCACTGTCTGCAAGGAGTGCCCGCTCAAATCAAAATGTACGACGGGGCCTGAACGCCGGATTAAACGCTGGGAACACGAAGCCGTTGTTGAGCGTGCGCAGGCACGGCTCGATAAAAATCCGAACGCCATGCGCGCGCGACGCGAGACTGTCGAGCACCCGTTCGGCACATTGAAGATGCGCATGGGCGCGACGCACTTCTTGTGCAAGACGCTGCCAAAGGTCGCCACCGAAATGGCGCTCTGCGTGCTTGGCTACAATCTGACACGCGTGCTGAATATCGTTGGCATGAAGCCGCTGCTGGCGGTGGTGCGGGGGTAAGCAGGCCTCTCGTGCGCGCCGGGCCAGATCAATGGTCGCGCATGCAAGCCCGTGCGCTGCTTCAGGGCTTGTCCAGATCGTGCAGCGGCGAAAGTTCGCCCAAACCGCTCATTTTTTGTAGTTCATCGTTGTCTGAGCGGCGGCGTATTCTGCGACGGCGTTTTCACACAACCAAGACCCGGAGCAGAAATCGGCCTTCGCCAGCGGTCTGGGACTCCCAGAATCGGCGACATAACGGTAGTTAGTTCCCATGAAAAGCGCCGACAAGCCCTCTCCGCCACCTACGAAGGAAGAGCCGCCTGGCTGGGGCAACGATGAGCTCTCGAAGTTCATCAAAACCGCCCACCAGAACCAGTATGCGACATTCGTCAGGAAGCCCGACGTCATGGCCAAGCTCATCGCCATTGACGCGCAGTTCGTCAAGGTGACGGCGGGCTGGCTCAACCCGCAGAGCGAGATCATTGCGATGCTGTTCATCCGGTGTTGCGGTGCCTACCGGACGGCCTGCTCGATAGCAATGTCGGGGCAGGCGGCGGAGTGCTACGTGCAGTG
>JAYTQI010000524.1:0-2687 GCA_043746825.1 Hyphomicrobium sp.
GGGTCAACGACAACGGCTTCAAGCTTCTTGCCAAGCAAGCCGCCCTTTTTGTTTTGCTCGTCAATGAGCATCAGCACGGCATCTTTAAGCGTTGTTTCAGAAATCGCCATCGTGCCCGACAGCGAATGCAGAATGCCTATCTTGATCGTGTCTTCAGCCCGAACCGCTGACGCCCACATCGTCCCTGCCGCCAAAGCGGCCATAATCATCTTGGTGTGAAATTTGGTCGAAATCCCCATGTCCAATACCTCCGGAACATATTTGGTTGCACCGGGAAGGTAATGAGCAAAGTCCGTGCCAGTCTCGCCAGCTCGACCTTGACTCAAAAAATATCACTTGATTCCAAGAAGTTAATGGATGGTTAACAGCTTTGCCAGTCGCAGCATCGAATACAATAAAAGAAATTTGGCTAAAAATTATGCATTTTCAATATTTGATGAATTATTATGCAGCATTCTTGACCGCAGCTTCAGGTTTCATCAAGGCCTTTGCCCGGGCGAAATCAGTGATCAGAAACGCCGCTAGGTCGATGGAGCCCAGGGGCCGGGCGAAGTAAAAGCCCTGCAGCTGGTGCGCAATGGTTTTGAGGAAGGCCGCCTGCTCGGGGGTCTCAACGCCCTCGGCTGTGATGCGCATGTTCAGTGTTTCGCCGAGCGAACCGATCGTCTTCAGGATATCCCGCGCCGCCTGGTCATTTTCGATCGCCGCCACAAAGGACCGGTCAATCTTGATTTTGTCGAAGGGGAACTTCCACAGATAGGCAAGGCTTGAATATCCGGTGCCAAAGTCATCCATAGCAATCGAAACGCCGAGCTCCTTGATCTGGTGCAGGATTTCGGAGACCCCTTCGCTATTGTCCATCAAAAGGCTTTCAGTGATTTCGACCTCCAGCCGCGAGGCTTTAAGCCGCGACTTGGCCAGCGCTTCGCTGATCGTGTCGACAATCTTGGCGCTGTCGAACTGGCGCGGCGATAGATTGACGGCAACAGTAAGGTGGTCAGGCCATTCGGACGCAGACCTGCAGGCCTCGTTCAAAACCCAAGCGCCAATCGTCTTGATAATGCCCGTCTGCTCGGCAATCGGAATAAACGTGGCAGGAGGAATGAAGCCGCGTTCCGGATGATTCCACCGTATGAGCGCCTCGAAACCAGTTGCACTGCCGTCGCTGACATTGACCAATGGCTGATAGTAAAGCTCCAGTTCGCCTTTTTGCAGCGCCATGCCCAAATCAAACTCAAGAGCGCGGCGCTCTTGCGCCCGCTTGTCCATTTCCTCCTCAAAGAACCTGTACAGGCGGCGCCCGTCATTCTTGGCGCGGTAGAGCGCAAGATCAGCATTGCGCAGAAGCTGTTCGGCTTCGTTGCCATCGCCGGGCGCCATGGCAAGACCGACGGAAACGCCGATGACCATTTTGTCCTTGTCGATGACAATTGGCTCTGCCACGCATTTGATCAGCCGCTCGGCAAGTTTCGCCGCCTCGCGCGAATCGCCGCCATTTTGCTGCAATATAGCAAATTCATCGCCGCCAAGACGCGCAAGAATATCCGTTTCCCGCAATATCGCCGAAAACCGCCGTGACACTTCGATCAGAAGCTTGTCGCCGACATCATGGCCCTTGGTGTCGTTGACCGCCTTGAAGTGATCAAGATCGAGATAAAGCAGCGAGAAACCCGTGCCGAACCGCGCCATGCGGGCGAGGCTTTGGTTCAGCGATTCTCCAAACCGCGCCCGGTTTGGCAGCCCGGTCAGCGCATCATTATGCGCCAGATAGGAGATGCGGGATTCGGCTTCCTTCTGCCCTGTCACATCCGAGCCAACGCCGCGAAAGCCGGTAAACTCGCCGGATTCGTCATGAAACGGCTGACCAGTCAAGCGCCACCATCGTGTTTCGTTTTCCACCATTATCGGCAGTTCAATCTCACTGAATGCTGTCCGGTGGCGAATGCTTTCAAGGATTGCGCCATATCCGGGATGTTTGCGCGTAACTGGCGAATTCAGCATCTCAACAACGGAAACACCCGTCAGTTCATCGACGCCGCGCCTCGCCGCCTCGGAAAACCGCTTCGATACGCGTTCAAGCTTGCCATCGCCGGATGTCGACCAAAGCCAGTCGCTGGAATTTTCTTCAAAATTCTTCAAGAGCATGCTGATGACTTCGCCGCGGTCATTGGCAGTCGCTTCAGCGATCAGCCGCCCCACAAAGGTCTTCGCCAGCGAAAGCGTCGAGAAGACGATAATTCCGCAATATGTCACGAAAAGCACCGCCACCATCGACTCCAGATAGCTGGATGTTGAAAAGAAGGCGATTGTCGAACCAAACACCATCGGAACGAGGAAAGCGAACACTGCTTGCGGCAATGCAGACAAAGCAAAACTGCCGCCGCAAATCATTCCTGCAGCGATCACGCCGATCATCATGCGCAGTTCCGGCGGAGCTGAAGCGTATGAAAGCAAAGGCAGAGCGCCCCACAATATGCCAAGCACAAAAGCATTTGCGACCGCGTGATTAATCGCCCGGCGGGAGGCGCGGCGGCGCGAGGCGCGTTTCTGCGAGCCAACCCATCCCTTCAATCCAAAGGCGGCGACCAGGAAAACCGTGATGGCCCAGCCCGTGACACCGAGAAAGCCCGGCGCGCCGCGGAAAGAATTCAACAGCACGGTCGCGATGACGACATTTCCCGTCATCA
>JAYTQI010000525.1:0-2686 GCA_043746825.1 Hyphomicrobium sp.
TTCGATAGCTTGCAGCTGTTCGACAAGTCCATCGACCTGGCTGCCACTGCGCGGCTGCGACACGACTTGCTCAATGCTTTGCAGCCGGTCGGTGAGGCCAGAATGCAAACGCCCCTGATCATCGCGGGCCGCCCGGGTCTCACGGTTGAGATCTTTCAGCAGGTTTGAGACCACCTGGCGTTCCGTGCCGAGGTCATTGCTCAAAGCGCGGACCATCTGCTCGAGTGCTTCAATGCGGGTGTTTTGAATGGTATCGGTTGGGGTGCCGGCAAATTCCGAACGATAGGTGCGCACAGCTTCAGGCGCATAGCGGGGCGCAGGTTGCGGCTCGGGTCTGACGTAGCGCTCGACTTGAGACGCGGGCGGCGCCACATAGCGCGGCGGTTCCGACACGTAACGCGTCAGTGGCGGCAACGGCTCGATGGTTTCGCGAACAGCCGTTCTCTGGATATTGCGCTGAAGCAGGCTGAGACCTGGCAAATCGGCGCGCTGGTCCATCAGCACATACAGCAAGTCTTCGATGCCCGCTGGCGCATTTCGGCGCGCGGCATTGACGGCGGCGAGCCGGAGAACTTCGGCGAATTCTTCCGAGCGGCGCGGCACACCTTTGCCGTTTTGGAGCCCGACGGGAATTTCACTCGCTATAATGGTCGCGCTATCACGCCGCAAGTTTGCAACCCGGACGCCGCGCGCCTCAAGCGCATCGGCCGCCGCATCAATGCGGGTCAGCGCATGCAGCAAATGTTCAAGCCGGACTTCGCCGGCGCGATGCGCGAGGGCGACATCAAAGGCATGGTTCGAGCACGCCAGCACCGTGTCATCGACCCAGATTGGCCCGGTGCGGTAACCGCCGCGCTGGCCGTTCTCGATGCCGGCTAAATCGCCAGCAGCCGAAATATCAGCCGTTGTCGCGCTCCAGCTCTGCGGGGTTCTGAGATCAAGATCGTCACCGCGGTAGCCCATAACGTATCGTCTCCTCGTCCCGGTTGACCGCGCACGGTCCCTTTGAATTATCCCGCACTCTCTGGCCCGGCTTAAGCCCTGGAGCAGAAAGAGACTTATCCCCAAGCCGTCGTGCAGAGTTATCTGCGGATAACGGCAAGCTCTTGACAGTGACAGATTATCTGCAATTCGATTCGTGCGCGAGTAGCCGGACACCCCTACTCACAAGCTTGGTCAACGCAGAAATTCTCATGAAATTCAATGTGCTACTTGAAAAGCCGGCAACTTAGACAAAACTTGACCGGGAAGGGCTTGGGCTGGTCCGCCGAATCACAAGTCTTGGCAAGGCTTTAAGCGGCATAGCCTGAACCCGTTAAAGAAGTGCCGGTCTGATTGACGGAACCGGCATGTGCAGCTCTGGCCCCTCATTGCGCGGATTGTTGACCTTTGGCGATACCTCGACGATTTCGATGCTGCCTAATGGTGGGGCAACCAGGAGATCCATGATGGGGACGGCGGAACCCGGCTTGCAGTCCAGCCAGCGCGCAAATTCGCTGGCGGCCATGAAAACCGGCATGCGGTCATGAATATGGGCCATGTCCGCGTTGGCCGCTGTAGTCAGAATGGCCATAGATTCAAACTCGCTGCCGTCGGCGCCAAGCCAATGCTCCCAAATGCCGGCAAACGCGAAAACCTGATGCGTCTTGAGGCGGATGAGATGGGGTTGTTTTGCGCCCGTTTTCCCAGTCCATTCGTAAAAACCGTCAACCGGGACCAGGCAGCGCTTATGACGGATCGGCCCGCGGAACGACGGCTTCTCCGTGACCGTTTCGGAGCGGGCGTTGATCAAAGTTGAGAACTCGCGCGGGTCCTTGACCCAGGATGGGATCAGCCCCCAGCGCACAAGGACTGGCTCCCGCGCGCCCTTTTCGGAATTTCTGACAATGAGCACCGGCTCGGTAGGCGCGATGTTGTAGCGGGGCGGGAAATCCTCTTGGCCGAAAAACTCAAAAACTTTGCGGACTGCCTCAGGCGGCGATGTCAAACTGTAACGCGAACACATGGCGGCACCTCAACGCATGTCCGGGATTCCGGGATATAGCATATGCGCCCTTGCCGTGCCGATGCCTAGAATCGGTGCTAGAAAGCTTTTCCAGTGACGCCACAAGAGACAGCAATGACGGTTCTGACGGTTAATGGCATCAAAAGGTTGGCCGCGGTTTGTCTGCTCGCAGTGAGCTGTGCGGGCTCGGTAGCGGCTGCCGAAACCAAGCCCTACGACGACAAGCTCATGAGACTCTCGGAAATACTCGGCGCCGTCCATTATCTACGTGAGCTTTGCGGCGCCAACGAAGGCCAAACTTGGCGCGACCGGATGCGGGAGCTGATGGATTCTGAGGGCTCGTCAGCTCTGCGGCGCGCCCGGCTCACCCGGGCCTTCAATCAAGGGTATCGCAGTTACAGCCGCACCTATAACACCTGCAGCCCCTCCGCTCAGACTGCGATCACGCGCTTTCTGACAGAAGGCACACAGCTGTCCGAAGGGCTCGTTAAAGCTTTTCCATAAGATCTGAGCAAGTTGCACGGCAGGCGTCGATCACTTATCTCTGATTGAACAGCAGGCGCTAAAGTTAAAGCTCGAGTCTCTCTTCACGCGTTCCCGGCCAAGCGCGGCCCTTGACTTAGAAAATCTCGATCAGAATAAAATCCGCGCGCGAGCCGGGATCTTTACCCCTCAGAGGCT
>JAYTQI010000526.1:0-2683 GCA_043746825.1 Hyphomicrobium sp.
CAGAAGGCGGGCGCAAGTCTGCCTTTCTTTCTGCATTCGCCTGTTTGCACATCGAATAGGCATTCGCACGCGCGTCAGAGGGCTTTGACTGCGGCCACGCTGCCACACCAGCGCCACGAGGGGTTGCGAAGGCTACCGAGCTATGGTCTTAAAACTGCTGTGGCGGCGAGGCCAACGATGCCACCGGTCAACACTCAACGAATGGGAATGCAGATGCGGGGTCTTATAGGTCTGTCCGTGACAGTGGCACTTGGTGTTGCGGTAAGTGGTTGCGCCGGTGGCGCCAGCGGCGATCCGGGTGCCAGGTCATTGCCCATGGGTCAATCCTGCCAGACAATCCGCGGCGAACTCAATCGTCTGGACTCCAAGGGTGTTCCCGCACTGGTCGAACGTTCTGGCAATGGCGGTAAACTGACACCGGCTCAAAAAGCTGAAGCCGATCAATACAACAGCTTGCTCAATCAGTATCTTGGCGCGCGCTGCCACGTTTAAAGCCGCGCAAGCGGCGCAATACCTGCTTTAAAGATTAGCGAAATACCGGCCGCGCGACGGTGATTGCGGACTCGCGCGTCCTGGGAGTGCTATGGTGTGTCTCCTGTAAGGCTCTGGGAGGACCACGCCATGGACGATAATCTCAAAAACCTGCTCATCACGGCCGTGATTGGCATCGTCGCGGGCTTCTTGGCTTCGCTCGTTGTTGGCGGTGGCGGCATCGTCCGCTATTTGATAACGGGTCTCGTTGGCGCCTTCGTCGGCGGCTATCTGTTCAAAGCGCTGGGAGTCAATCTCGGCATCAAGGACGCACTGCTCTCACAAATCGTCACCTCAACCATTGGTGCGATCGTGGTGGTGATGTTGGCGCGGTTGATCGCTTGACCGCGAACGGTGCGCAGCTTCTAACTAGAACCATCTGAGCGCAGGACCGCATCATGGCCGACCTACAACCCTACATGCCCTATATCGTCATGGCCGTGAACGGTCTGATCGCCGGCTGGCTTGCGGGCTTGATATTGGGCGGCGGTGGACTGCTCCGCAATTTGTTTGTCGGCGTCATCGGCGCCTTTCTCGCCGGGGCGCTGATCAACAGCGGACTCTTGAAGCTGCCCTTCACAACCGGTTTTGGCTACGGCGATCAGATCTTGGTCTCGACCATTGGTGCCATCCTGATCATCATCATCGCCCGCATTGTAGGGCGGTGAGGCGTGAGACGTGCCGCACTTTGAAACCACGCGCCGGGTGCCCTACAGCGCGGCTGAGATGTACGCCATCGCCTCCGATGTCGAGCGCTATCCGGAATTCTTACCCCTGTGCACGGGCCTAAAAATTCTGACACGCGACGCTGTGGCGGACGGCGAGGACCTGACCGCGAAAATGAGCGCCGGATATAAATCCATCACTGAGAGCTTTTCAACTAGCGTTCATCTGCGCCCGGCGAGCAATGCGATTGATGCCCGTTATCTCGACGGCCCGTTCTCCAGGCTTGAGAACCGCTGGCGTTTTAAAGACCACGCAGATGGACGAGGCTGTGATGTCAACTTTTTCATCGCCTATGAATTCCGCTCGCCCATACTTGCGGTTCTGGCAGGCTCCGTCTTTGATCAGGCCTTCCGCAAATTCTCAGAAGCCTTCGAGATGCGGGCGCAAAAAATTTATGGCGTGCGAACCAGCGTGAGCGTCTGATCGAGAAACGTCAACGTATGACCTTATCCGCATTGCGCGCGGTCGCGAGACCAATTGCACTCTCAATGCCCTTCGCACCTTTCAGGATCGTGCCGTCGAGATCACTGCCTGTAAAATCAGCGCGCGTGAGGTCAGCACCTGAGAAATCCGCGCCTGTCAAATCAGAGCCCGTCAAGTCGGTGTAATTCAAAATGGCGTCGCGTAAAATCGCGCCACGAAGATCAGCGAAGCTCAAAAGCACATGAGAGAGGTTGGTGCGGATCAGCGTGGCGTGCGCGAAATTCGCACCAGAGAACTCGGTCCGCCATATCTGTTCGATAAAGCCGGTTCGCCCAAACGGCGCGCAGGTGGCATCGCTTAAATCGCTTCCTGAAAAATCTGCGCGCGTAAACCGCCCGAAGATTTGTGCGCCCTTCAAGGTCACACCTTTGAAACTTGGAGCCTCATTGGCGTTCGCCGACAGCGTAGAGAACACCGATGGCCGCAACAGACTGATGCCGTCCAAATTGGCGCCATCAAAACGCGTCGAGACAAGCGTGACGCGGTCGAGCATGGCGCGCGAGAGATCGACGCCCGACAGATCCGAGCTGCTCAAATCCGCACCGAACAAATTGGCTCCCTTAAGAACGGCCTTTTTGAAATCGAGATTGGCGAGGTCGAGACGGGTTAAGTCTTTCCCGCTCAAGTCCGGGCGAACACCTGCGTCCATCTTGAACAGCGCACTTGTCACCTCGCGGGCCGTCATCCCAGCCGCCAACCCAGCGCCCGTGCCGAATAAGTGGCACACCACTGCAACGGCCAATCCGCATGCGAGCCTGAAATGGGTAAGGGGGTGGTTCATGCCAAAACACCGCGCGCGAGATGGACAGCCTCTCTCACAGCCGCTAAGCGCACGGCGCCACGACCGATCTCGCCAAAACGGCATTCTTTGACGATGGGCTCTTGGCCCATGCGTTGGACTGCTATGTAGACAAGGCCAACGGGTTTTGCCGAAGTGCCCCCG
>JAYTQI010000527.1:0-2678 GCA_043746825.1 Hyphomicrobium sp.
TAGCCGAGGATTTTGCCGGGCGGCTCAGTGTCGTGACGCGGCAGTTCCCTGTAGGGCTTAATCTGGGGGCTCATCACGGGCTGCTGTCCTGGCATCTGCGAACCTTGCCGTCTATTGGCACGATAATCGATTGCGATGCCGTGTCACTCGCGAAGATGCTTCCGGACATCACCCGTCTGATTGCGGACGAGGAAGCCCTGCCCTTTGGCGAAGCCAGCCTTGATCTTGTGGTCTCGGGGCTGGCGCTGCAGTTCGTCAACGATCTGCCGGGCACGCTTGTGCAAATTCGCCGTGCCTTGAAGCCGGACGGCCTGATGCTAGCGGCACTACTCGGCGGTGAAACCCTAAAAGAGTTGCGCGAGGCTTGGCTGATCGCGGAAGATGAGGTTGCGGGCGGCGCGTCGCCCCGCGTCGCTCCCTTCGCCGATGTCCGGGAACTGGGTGGGTTGTTGCAGCGTGCCGGATTTGCGTTGCCCGTTGCTGACTCTGACATGGTGCGGGTGACGTATTCTTCGCCATTGGTGTTGATGCACCAGATCAAGGCCATGGGAGCCAGCAACGTCCTTCACGCCCGCCGCCGTGTGCCAGTGACGAGGCGGCTGTTAGCGCGAGTTTGTGAGGTTTACATCGAGCGCTTTGCGTTATCTGATGGGCGCGTGCCGGCAACATTTGAGATCATCACCCTCACCGCTTGGGCGCCGCATGAGAGCCAGCAGAAACCTCTGAAACCGGGTTCTGCCAAATCCCGCCTCGCCGACGCGCTGGGCGTGCCCGAACGGCCAAGCGGCGAGAAGCCGGGCGGCTGAGACGTCATCGCGACGCGCGGGGTTTTTCGCCCAAGCCATGTAGTTTCGCAAAGCCTGTCTGCTTTGGGGCTTTCAGGGTCGGAATAGCCTTCACATCGACATCGCGGGTTGCGTGCCAAAGGTCATACGCTGTCTGCATGTTGAGCCACAGCGCCGGGCCATTGCCCAGCAGCTTGCCAATGCGCACCGCCATCTGCGGCGTCACCGGCTGCTTTTCAGCGAGGAGACCGGCGAGCCTTTGTCGCGATATTCCTAGATGTTCCGCTATCGCTGTTTTCGACAGTTCTACTGCGGGTACGACATATTCGCGCAATATCGCACCCGGATGGGTGGGGCAGCGATTTGGGTCTCGGACAGGATAAGCAACAGGTTTGGGCATAGCCGTCTCGTTTAGGAACCGAGAAGTGGATACTATGTCGCTCATCAATTAAATCAACCGCAACGCCCTGAAACTCGCATGTCCCTCACGCCCAACGATAATGTGGTCGTGCAAGCTAACGCCAAGCGGGCGGGCGGCATCGCTTATTTGCTTGGTCATATCGATGTCGGCGCGCGACGGGGTGGGATCGCCCGAAGGGTGATTGTGGACGAGGATGATCGCGGTTGCCGACAATTCCAGCGCCCGCTTCACTACTTCGCGCACATAGACGGGCGTGTGATCGACGGTGCCGCGGCCCTGTACTTCATCGGCAATGAGATTGTTCTTTTTATCCAAAAATAAAACCCGGAACTGTTCAACGCTCTCGAAGCCTTGTGCAATGCGCAGATAATCCAAAACCTGAGTGCCAGATGACAACGTGGGCTTGGAAGATATCTCCCTCCGCAATAAGCGTTGGGCCGCAGCTTTGATCAGTTTTAATTCCTCAACCGCGCGGTCGCCAATGCCGTCAACTTCTTTCAAGCGTTCCGGCGAAGCATTGACCACTTCTGAGAACGAGCCGAATTTGGCGAGCAATCGTTTGGCGGCAGGCTTGGTATCGCCGCGCGCAAACACCCGGAACAAGATCATTTCCAAGAGTTCGTAATCCGGCACCGCGTCGGCGCCGCCGTTCGTGAAGCGGCTGCGCAAGCGGCTACGGTGGCCAAGCTTAT
This sequence comes from Hyphomicrobium sp., assembly GCA_043746825.1. Taxonomy (GTDB): domain Bacteria; phylum Pseudomonadota; class Alphaproteobacteria; order Rhizobiales; family Hyphomicrobiaceae; genus Hyphomicrobium_B. The sequence continues at coordinate 1,899 of JAYTQI010000527.1, forward strand.
CGTCAACAATAGGGGCAGCAGTATCGAAAAACGACGCCTGCTCATGGGCGCTGATCTTGTCTCTAGCCTCTTTCCCGTCCCCCGGCATCGCCCGGCTCCGATGTTACGCCGCGTCGCTCAATTTATAAGGTGGGCAATCAAGACCGGCTGGAGAAGATGTGAAAATTTCATATCCCGTATTGGTCACGGCAACCGTGTGTTCAAACTGGGCTGAGAGTTCACGGTCGCGCGTCACGGCTGTCCATCCATCCGGTAAAACTTTAACATGCGCCTTGCCGAGGTTGATCATAGGCTCGATCGTGAAGAACATGCCGGGCTCCAAAACCGTGCCCTCGCCTTTGTCGCCGTAATGCAAAATGTTGGGCCGGTCATGGAAGACTTGCCCAAGGCCGTGACCGCAGAAATCGCGCACCACGCTGCAACGCTCAGCTTCGGCGTAGGTTTGAATCGCAAGGCCAATATCGCCCGTAGTGTTGCCGGGTTTGACGGCGGCGACACCGTGCATCAATGACTCATAGGTGACCTTCACCAGCCGCTCCGCCCGGCGCGAGACTTCGCCCACTGGATACATACGGCTGGTGTCGCCGTGCCAACCGTCCACGATCAGCGTCACGTCAATATTGACGATATCGCCCTCTTTCAGCGGTTTACCGTTGGGAATGCCGTGACAGACAACATGATTGATCGACGTGCAAATAGCGCGCGGAAACCCGCGATAGTTGAGTGGCGCTGGGATAGCCCCGTGATCGAGCGCAAATTCCAGCGCCAGATGATCGAGTT
>JAYTQI010000528.1:0-2675 GCA_043746825.1 Hyphomicrobium sp.
CGAATCCCGTCGTCCGCGCCAAATAAAAAAATCTTGGAAGCACTGGGCTCGCTGTAAGGCGGGCCTTTTCTTTTCTACCACCAAAACTTAGTCTGATTCGAGGACATTCTGATAGAAAAATTGTACAATGATGTACAATTTTGTACCTAGTGGTGCGTTCATGGCACGCAAAACGACAGGATCACGCATGAGGCTCGGCGATCCTTTGGCCGACCAATTGACCGCACTTTGTGAGGTGCTTCCTGGCAGGCCGACAGAGATCGGGATCGTTCGTGAAGCGGTTGAGGTTTACATTGCAGCTAGCATCGCATCTGACAGAGCCCTAAAGGGCCGCTACGAAAATGCTCTTAAAATCCAGCGCGGCGGCACGGATGGCGATAACGTTGTTGCGCTCCCAAAGGGAAAATAGAGATGGCGGCTACTTGGCCAGCTCGTACTGATACTCCACCCGCCCCTCTTTTGACCGTGACCGGCGCACCACCTGCTTATCATTTAGAACCATCATCGACTTTGATACTCGTTTGGACAGGTCCAGCATCATCCGCCGGTCATTGGCGTCTTTGCCTTCTGCGATAGCCAGCCGGACGGCAAGTTCCCGCGTTGTCAGGGGCCGGTCTGAATCTCTGAGCTGTTCGAGGATATAGCGCCGGACTTCATGCCGGATGTAGCTCATCACCCGCTTGCGGGGCTGGGCTAGATCAAGCTCTCCCTCATACCCTAAAGATTGCAACACCCTATCAACGGCGTTGATGTCGTTTGAAGCCATCGCAGCCTTGTTCCGGAGGTCTTCAAGGTCCGCTATCAGCGTTGTGCGTTTCCGCAATAACCCGTGGATTGTGAGATCAAAGCCATCATCTGTCATGGCGGGAATGTAGCCAAATCAGCGACGATCAGGGAGCCAGCTACTTGTCCCACTTGCTACCGAATGCCGATCAGGTAATTGATGTCGAGGCCTATCGACCACACCAGAGTCGTAATAAATGATGTCGAGTTGATCGTCGGTGTCGGGCCAAACGGCCAAGAGAACCCAATATAGGGAAATTGCTGCTGCTGAATATGCTGGGCGTAATCCGCCATGTCGTGCCACTTCGTGATGGCATCCGGTCCAGTATTGAGAATTCGGGAACCACGGCTCGCTGGGGTGCCGATTTTTGCGACCAGAGCGTCGCGGCTTGCGTCGTTCGCAGTTGAGAGCTGCAATCTGCCGTCTTCGCCCAACACGCCAAGAGTGGCGCCACGGATGCCGCCGTCTTGGATGCCCTCCATGACTCGCCAATAGTCTTGCAGATCCAGAAAATCGCTCTCGTCCTCAAAGACGAGATGCATGTGATCAAGGCCAATCAGTCCAAGATTGTATTTCGCGATCGGAACGAACTCGACTCTGATTGTGCCCACGGACGAACTCCCCTCAGGTGTGTAAGACATCCCGGCGCCGCAACAGGGCAGTCAAGATGCAGGACATCATTGCTCTAAGGGGCTTTGTCACAACCAAAGGCACCTTAATATCAATTATAATTCAACTTTAAATTGTATTCGTCAAGGCCAATTAACGCACTCTGACAACTGAGTATCTTAATATGCTCACGGCCTAACAATAGGGATTGTTGGCGGTACACTTTCTTATCTTTGGAAAAAATCGAGTCATGTCGCGGGTCTAAATGCCGGCACCTGGCAGGTCCTCGGCTTGACGCCTGCCAGGTGCAGCCGCATAGCTGACGGGCAAGGGCTGAGATGCCCGCGCCTTGCATCAGGCCCCGTAGCTCAGCTGGATAGAGCAACGGTTTCCTAAACCGTAGGCCGCAGGTTCAAATCCTGCCGGGGTCGCAAAACGCTAAATGTCATAATTCCCGTTGCGTCGCTCAACCATAGCGCGAAAATCTACGCGGACCTCAGTAAATTCCTCTAGAATTTTAGGCGCAGCACACAATAATCGGACGCATCCCCGCATGACTGGCAAAATTGACGTCGCCATTGCCGACAAAAATCCAGTAGTGCGCGCGGGCATAGAAAGCCTCGTGGCGAAGGACGGCCGCTTTAGTTCGATTGGCGTTTATTCCAGTGGTGGCACCCTGTTGGCTGCCATGGATAAAGCAGCCATTGAGATCGCTATCGTCGGCTGGTCGCTGCCCGATATGTCAGGCGGGGAAGTTCTGAAGCACATCAGGCTGCGCAAGTGGCCGTCACGGGTCATCATCTACACCGGTGAAACCGGACAGCATGTTCTGCGCCAATCTATCAAAGGCGGAGCCTGGGGTTTTGTGTCAAAGGCTGAGGAGCCAAGCGTCTTGCTGGACACCATTGTCTCGGTGGCGCGCGGCCGCTTGTCGCTCCCCTATATCGACATCGATTTGCTCAACTACGATCCGCTGGGCCTGCTGACGTCGCGCGAGCGGGAATTATTGGCGGCGCTTGCGAATGGCTGGACCAATTTGCAGATTGCTTCGCGCACTGGGATCACGCGCAACACTGTGAAATACCACCTGAAAAACCTTTACGACAAGCTTAGCGTCTCAAACCGGGCGATGGCCGTTGCGCTCTATTTGTCGGCGCCGCGCGACAGCGGTTAGAGCCGTGCCGCCACAGCGTTAAAGGGGGTGGGTAGCGCGCACTACCCGCTGGCCACAAACTGCCCGCCCGATCGGGGTATTGTGACGAAACACGTCCGCCCCCATGGT
>JAYTQI010000529.1:0-5835 GCA_043746825.1 Hyphomicrobium sp.
CACATGAGCCAATCGGCAGTGAGCCGCCAGATTTCGGCGCTCGAAGCCGATTTGAAAGTGACGCTGTTTCACCGCCACGCCCGCGGCCTGGTGCTGACCGAGCAAGGCGAACTCCTCAATCACACGGTCAATGAAGTTTTCGCCAAGCTGCAGACCGCCGAGACGCTTCTGTCCGATTCAACGACCAAGCCATCGGGCGATTTGCGCATCACCGCGCCGATGGGCTTTGGCACCATTTGGCTGACCCAACGCTTGCGCGAATTCATGGATCTCTATCCCGACATCCGTATCGAATTGATCTTGAACGACGAGCAGGTCGATATCGGCATGCGCGCCGCCGATGTTGCGATTTGGACCAGCGAGCCGGAGCAGGCCGATCTGATCCGCCGCCCCTTGCTTGAGAGCCGCGTGCGGGCATTCGCGTCGCCACAATATGTTCGCCGCTTTGGGGTGCCGAAAACACCGGCCGATCTCGATAATCATCGCATCATTACCTATTCCGGCCAGCCAGCTCTGCATTTGTCAGCCATGAGCTGGATCGAAAACGTTGGCCGTGAAGGCCAAGGTCCGCGCCCTGCCGCGCTTAAAGTCAACAGTGTGGTTGCCGTCAAACACGCCATTCAGGCTTCGGTCGGTATAGGCATGATTCCTGACTACATGACGGAAGCCGACAGCGACCTGGTGCCGGTCTTAACTGAGACCGAACAGCCGACGATGCCAATCTTGTTCGTGTACCCTGAGGAGCTGAAAAGCTCAAAAAAGGTCCAGCTCCTGCGCGACTTTCTAGTTTCTCAGTCGCGCCAGCGCAAGTAGCCAAAAATATTAATTTTCGGCGCTGGGAACGCTTGATCCAATGGCTTTGGTCTGCGTAGAAGGTCTCATGAAAGAGCTGACGGCGGGTTCGTTTTGCCACCACCTGACGTTGGCTCTATCTAGGACGATGTCGTGCCTGACTTGCGCCGGACTGCCTCACCGCAGCCCGGCGTTTTTCGTTTGAGGCAGCAATTGGTACGAGGTTGGCCCGCTCAGGCAGCATCTCGGGAGTCTTGAGATTACTGACCAGTCCAAATTTTTCGAGTGCGAGTAGGATATTCCAACCCGGATCGGTTTCGCCATCTTTGATGCCAAGGCGCGCCGATGCCGGGTAAGCATGATGATTGTTGTGCCAGGCTTCACCAAAGGTAATGAAACCGGCGGACGGCACGTTGTAGCCCTGCACGCCAGCGCCCGTGATGTGCCAGTTTCTCGGACCCTGGTTGTGGGCGAAATATCCAATCAGCCAATGTCCAGTAACGGACGCCGCAACGCGCGCGCAAATTCCCCAGACAACCCACGGCACGCCGCCAATCGCGTAGAATAGCATGGCCCAAGGCAACTGCTGCACCATCCAAAACCGTTCGACAAATATGTAAAACGGATCAGCAGCAACTTGCGGCTCGATTTCGAGTTCCGGCGGGTGTTCTAAGCGCAGCTCACAGTGCAGTTGCCAATAGCCGTCCTTCAAAAACGAATTGCGGTGGGCGAGAAACGGATGGCAATCGGCCTTGCGTTGCGCCCAATCGCGGATGTCATGCTGGCGGATGATTCCAAACGGCCCCGCGAGACCTACCAGCGTGCCGAGATAGACAAACAGTCGCTCCAGCCATAACGGGCAATCATACGAGCGATGTACGAGGCGGCGGTGCATGCCCAGCGAGTGGCCGAGGCAAACGGTTGTTGCGGTGGTGATGAGAAACAGTGCGAACGCGCCCCAGGTAAAAAACATAGGCCCAGCTATCAGCGCTGTCAGCGTCATCGCGGAAATCCACAGCGATTTCGCTGGCTTCCAATGCACGCTACCCCTGACGGCGTCTGTCCCATCGGCTTCAAACATGCGGGGCGAACGGAACATGCTTTGCGAGTTGGCCAGCGCAGTCTCAACCGCTTCGGCCCGTGCGTTTCCTTTGCCCATCAATTTCTCCGGCACATAAGCCCAGTCTCAGATATTTAATGTCAAATGGGGCACGATTTGCAAGATGGCCCAGGCGGCGCTATCTAAGGACCAAATCGACACTCCCCTTGATCAAAGGTGCTGAACGGCCATGGCGACGGAAAGTGCAAAGACCCTCTACGACAAGATTTTTGACGACCACATCGTGGATCGTCAGGCCGATGGCACCTGCCTGCTCTACATCGACCGGCACTTGGTCCATGAGGTGACCTCTCCGCAGGCATTCGAAGGCTTGCGGATGGCGGGCCGGAAGGTCCGCGCGCCGGAGAAAACCTTAGCCGTTGTCGATCACAATGTGCCAACCACCGATCGCTCCAAGGGTATCGCAGACGAGCAGAGCCGCGTTCAGGTCGAAACGCTTGCAAAGAATGCGGCAGACTTCGGCGTTGAATATTTCCACGAGCGCGACAAGAGGCAGGGCATCGTCCACGTCGTCGGGCCCGAGCAAGGTTTCACGCTGCCCGGCACCACGATTGTGTGCGGCGACAGTCACACCTCGACCCACGGTGCGTTCGGCGCGCTCGCGCACGGCATCGGCACCTCGGAAGTCGAGCATGTGCTTGCCACCCAAACCCTGATCCAGCAACGCGCCAAGAACATGCTGGTGCAAGTCGATGGCGTAGCGCCGAAAGGCGTTGGCGCCAAAGACATCATCCTCGCTATCATCGGTGAGATCGGCACGGCGGGTGGCACCGGCTCGGTCATCGAGTACGCGGGCGAGGCCATTCGCGCGCTCAGCATGGAAGGCCGCATGACGGTCTGCAACATGTCGATCGAGGGCGGCGCGCGCGCCGGCATGATCGCACCGGACGAGAAAACCTACGCCTTCATCAACGGCCGCCCGAAAGCGCCGAAGGGCACCGCCTGGGACATGGCGATGAAGTATTGGGAGACTTTGCATACGGATCAGGGCGCGCACTTTGACCGCGTCGTGACGCTGGACGCCGGTAAGCTTCCGCCGATCGTGTCGTGGGGCACCTCGCCAGAAGATGTGGTGTCGATTGCAGGTAATGTGCCTGACCCCGCGAAGGTGACGGATGAAAACAAACGCGCCTCGATGCTGCGTGCGCTCGATTATATGGGTCTCAAGCCCGGCACTAAAATCACCGACATTGCCTTAGATGTGGTGTGGATCGGCTCATGCACCAACGGCCGCATTGAAGACTTGCGGGCGGTCGCCAAGGTTGTCGATGGCAAGAAGATTTCGACGCGTCTGGCCTACGCGATGATTGTGCCGGGTTCGGGCTTGGTGAAAGAACAAGCTGAAGCCGAAGGCCTGGACAAAATTTTCAAAGCCGCTGGATTTGAATGGCGTGAGCCGGGGTGCTCGATGTGTCTTGGCATGAACCCGGATCAATTGAAGCCCGAGCAGCGCTGCGCCTCGACCTCCAACCGCAACTTCGAAGGCCGCCAAGGCTACAAAGGCCGCACGCATTTGGTCTCGCCGATCATGGCGGCTGCGGCGGCGCTTGAGGGGCATTTCGTGGATGTTAGGGAGTGGGTGTGAGGATTGCCAGGAACGGTGATTTGTTGAACGCCAAAGAGAATCGAGCTAAGGCAGTTTTAGTGGCGTGTCAGGACAAGCCCGGCGTTAGGGCGGTTAGAGCTAGATTTCGGCCACCTCATCAGGAAGCGCCACGGCTCGCCTTAGGCTGATTTCAGCCCGTTCTGGTATTGCGTCCAAAATCAGATAGCCTATGCGTCAGACATAGACGGCCAAGTTTCCGCGTATGTGCCTCAGTCTGAAAGCGCGCTTCAAAACTAAGAGGAGCAGCAATCCCGTATTGCGTCTAATACTTGCCCTACCAAAAGTTGTTCGTGTTTTGCGTTCGATCAAGTATGCGTTTTCAAAATCAAATCGGCCCGCAATGCGGGCCATTTTTTATGGCGAAATCATGCCCGACATCTGTGTCCGGTTGATCGGCCTTCTGTCCAAACTCGCGCCAATTGCATCATTCATGATGTTGCTGCGCTCGAACTCTCGCAAACCGCGGCGCCTGCCTAAATTTGAGGAACGCACTTGTTCACTCAAAGGGCGTTGCCCTTTTGGCGAGTTCGAATTTGGATGGCAGTCGATCACCAAGCGCGACTAGACTTCTTATACAAATTTTGGCGAAACGCTTGGGTCTCATTTCCTTGCTGAGCGAAGTGTTGGCTAAACGCATTCAACATTTCACGTCATGGCCGCGTCGCGAAGCGATCGGGCGGAACGCACGACAGGCGGCCACCCACGACAACTATCGGCAAATTCGGCGCTAGCGGCACAACAGGTCGTGGCAACATCATCGTGCGTTAGCCGACAACACCCTCTTTGATCCTTGTCGTAGATGGCCGCCGCGTCACCCGCGATCTGAAATCGCGGGCGCGGCCATGACGTGACGTGAAAGACCGCGCGGGGATGACATAACTTCGAATTTACTCCGCCGCCGCCGCGTGCTCATGCGCGTGGGCCAAAAACTTCTCGGCTTCGAGTGCCGCCATGCAGCCCATGCCGGCGGCTGTTACGGCTTGGCGGAAGGTTTCATCTTTCACGTCGCCAGCCGCGTACACGCCGGGAATCTCGGTCGCGGTAGAATCCGGTTTCGAGATCAGATAGCCCGACGGCGTCATGTCGAGCTGGCCTTTAAACAATTCGGTTGCGGGCGCGTGGCCAATGGCGATGAACACCCCGTCCACCGTGCGCTCCGTCACTTTGCCGGTCTTGGTGTTCTTCAAGCGCAGGCCAGTGACGGTCTTTGGATCTTTGCTGCCAACAATCTCATCAATCGCTGTATCCCAGATGACTTCGATCTTCGGATTTTTAAATAGGCGTTCCTGCAAAATTTTCTCAGCGCGGAAACTATCACGGCGGTGCACGACGATAACGCGCTGGGCGAATTTAGTCAAAAACAGCGCTTCTTCGACCGCCGTGTTGCCGCCGCCGATGACCGCGACCTCTTTGCCCTTGAAGAAAAACCCGTCGCAGGTTGCGCACGCTGAAACGCCGTGGCCCTTGAAAGCTTCTTCGGACGGAATGCCGAGCCAGCGCGCCTGTGCGCCGGTGCAAATGATCAGCGTGTCAGCGGTGTAGATATCGCCGCTGTCGCCTTCCAGCCGGATCGGGCGGGATTTGAGATCGACCTTGTTAATGTGGTCCATGATGATTTCGGTGCCGACATGGGCGGCCTGAGCCTGCATCTGCTCCATTAGCCACGGGCCCTGGATGACATCGGCGAAGCCGGGATAGTTCTCGACATCGGTCGTAATGGTCAACTGCCCGCCCGGCTGCGAGCCCTGGATGAGCATGGGTTTCAGCATGGCGCGGGCGGCGTAAACGGCCGCCGTATAACCGGCCGGGCCTGAGCCCAGAATGATCACTTTGGAATGGCGGGGTTTTGTCGTCATCAGGGGCATAAGGTCCTCAAATTGGGAATCTCGGGCTCGTAGATAGACGGCCCATCCCCAAAACGTCAATGTTGGTACCGGGATTGTGAAGGGGGGAGCATAATCCCGTCCCCAAAACCGGGCCAAGCTAAGCCCTGGCCGTGATTTTGTTGCAACGCCTAAGGCAAAGACAGCGTCCAAGGGTGCGTAAGCCCAAGATTTTGCTAACAACAGCCGCCTCATGACCGTAGAAATTAGTCCAGAGGGATTATTCGGGCCGGTGTTTCGATACCGGCTGAAGAGGGGCTGAGTGAACACCATTTTTAAGACCATGACTGTGAGCGCTGTTTTGGCCGCCGGTTTGGCTATATCCGGCGCCGCCTCGGCGGACGGCATCGACTTCAACAATTATGAATTTCAGGCTGGCGGCATCGGCATTGTGACGCCCCGCTATCAGGGCTCGAAATCCTATGAATTCATCG
>JAYTQI010000530.1:0-2660 GCA_043746825.1 Hyphomicrobium sp.
GGCACCATGCATAACCGGGTCCGCATGATCGCGGCCTCGTTCTTGATCAAGGATCTTCTCATCCCTTGGCAACAGGGCGAAGCTTGGTTCTGGGATACTCTTGTGGACGCTGATCTTGCCAGCAATGCCGCGAGCTGGCAGTGGGTCGCGGGCTCAGGCGCGGACGCGGCACCTTACTTCCGGATTTTCAATCCGATCACCCAGGGCATCAAGTTCGATCCCAATGGTGACTATGTGCGCCGCTTTGTGCCGGAGCTCGCAAAATTACCAGCAGCCTTGATCCACGCGCCTTGGGAAGCGCCTGAAGAGATTTTGCACAGCGCGAAAATTGTACTCGGCAAAACCTATCCGCTTCCAGTTGTCGATCATGCAGCCGCGAGACTGCGCGCATTGGCGGCGTATGCGGACGTCAAGGCGTCAGCACAAAAATAATTTGATGCAACCGGCCCTTGGTCGCTATTTCGCGCTGGCATAGTAGGCGTATGGTTTTGGCTTATCCCGAGATCAGAGCGGGATAGTTGGGCGGGCTGAGAGAGAGCATCAACAGCACGGCGCGTCTAATGGTGTTAAAATCAGCAATTGAGGAGGGCTCTACAATGCGGGGTTTTGTGTTGAGTTTTGTTGCAACTTGCGTCATGGCGGTTTTCTCCCCCTCGGCCCATGCGGATCTTCAGGTCGAAGTGGATGTCGGCTCGCAATCCATGGAAGTCTATGTCGACGGACGATTGCGCCACTCCTGGCGGGTCTCGACGGGCCGCGACGGTTTTGAAACGCCGGGTGGCGACTTCCGGGCACAGCGCCTGGAAGAAGAGTGGTATTCGACACAATATGATGACGCGCCGATGCCGCATGCCATTTTCTTCAACGGCGGCATCGCCATCCACGGCACCTACGACACCAAACATCTCGGCCGCGCCGCGTCGCACGGTTGCGTGCGGCTGTCGCCGGGCCATGCGACTCGGCTGTTCAATCTCGTTGAGGCTCACGGTCTGCGGCGCACCCACATCAGCGTCAACGATTAAGAATTTTGTTGGCATTTGAATCATCCCTGGGGCATCGTCATCTGCCCCAGGCAGCACTTTCGCGCGCATTACATGGGCTTTTCACACCTTGAGCACAAGGCGCGCGGGCTCTACGCAAATTTTGAACGCATGAGATTTTTTGTTTTCCATTAACCTTTCAGCATCAATCGCTGTATTATGGTTTGGGGCTTTTTGAGTATCGCGTATTGGAGTCCTGAATGTTGCGTTCGACCACTTTGGCGCTGGCTTGCCTCGCCTTTCTATCTTCTGCCCCTGCGTGGGCCGAGCCAGGAAAAGCGGAGACGGCTCCAGGGCTGTCCGTAAGCCAACCAACTGCGAATTCGGCAATAGTTAGTCCGTCGAAAGACCCGGCGAGCCCAAAAATCCTCAACGCTGCGCGTGAATTAGCTGGTGGCGAGAAGGCCGCATCAGAGTCTTCCGATGCCAATCGTGCAGCGAAGCCCGATGCCAAGGCCGAAGCACCACAGGCAGCTAAAGGCGTTGAGCCGTCAAAATCAGATGATGCCGATACGACTGCAGAAGCGCCGAAGCCTGCGCCACCGCCTGAACCGACCTTGACGGCAAAGATCGATCTCGCCACCCAGAAGATGGTGGTCTCGGAAGCTGGCGACGCCAAATATACCTGGGCCATCTCATCAGGCACCGAGGAGCATCCGACGCCGCGCGGCACCTTCCGTCCGCAGTGGACGGCCAAGATGTGGTACTCGAAAAAATACGACAATGCGCCGATGCCAAACGCCGTCTTTATCCATGACGGTGTGGCGATCCATGCAACCTTTGCGACCGGCATGCTGGGGCGCCCCGCCTCGCACGGCTGTATTCGTTTGTCGCCCGCCAACGCCGCGACGTTTTACAAGCTTGTCAACAAGCACGGCACCAAGATGACGCGCGTGTCGGTGTTTGGCACGCCGAAGTGGCAAGCTCCACAGCTCGCGCGCCGTGACCGTAATGATGAGCGCCCGCGCAGTTACGCGCAGCGCGAGTTCGTGCAGCAAGTGCCGGCTCAAGCGCCAGCGAAATCCTGGTTTTTTGGGTTGCCAAGCTTCCAGCCGGCCTCGGCCTACAATCCTGGCTACGGCAAGCCGCAGGCCTACCGCCGTCCGCCGCCGCCGCCGGGTTATCGCTACGCCGATGAAGCGCCACGGGCCTATCGCACCTCAGGTGGCCAGCGCGTCTACTACATGCAGGCTCAGCCGCGCCGCGTCTACTATTCTAGAGGCTATTGATTTGGCGCTGGGTCACTCCGGCAGCTAGCCCTGGCAGGGTGAGAAAAAGCCCGGCGGCAACGCCGGGTTTTTTTCTGTTTGAGAGGACCTTAAAACGGATTCCATGTTGGTTTGTCGGTGAAGCGGACGTAGCCGATGTTAGCGCCAAGGCGCAATCCAAGGCCAGAGCGGATGGGCGCCATGATGATCTCGCCGCCCTTCAAGAAGGTGATGCCGACGCCGCCGACGAGATAGGCTGAGCCGTCGATGCCGGTGAAGCTGCGATAGAGCCCTGACGGATCAGACAGCCGGTAAATCAGAAACAGCGTGCGTCCGCCTTCAGCGCCAACGTCATAGCCAACTGAAGGTCCGTGCCAGTACACCTGCCTCTGATCGCTTTGGTGGCGCATGT
>JAYTQI010000531.1:0-5808 GCA_043746825.1 Hyphomicrobium sp.
GTCGGCAAATTCCGCGAAGCCACCAACGTCAGCCGCCATATGGTCATGCCGCTGATGGAATTCTTCGACAAGACCGGCTACACGCGCCGCATCAAAGACGGCCGCCAGATCAGAACTGAGTGGAGCGGATAGTAACAGGGGTCTTGTCTAGCCTCGTTCCGGCACCGTTCCGTCTTGTGCCACGCCTTCGTATCATCGAAGAGTGTCTGCTTTTAAGCGAGCCACCTCATTCGTCGCCAATTGCGCGGAATGTCAGCTTTTGGCAGATGACGCTTGCCCACCAGACTGTGGCCTATCCCAATATCTGGGAAGGAACGTTTTCGGGACCGGACACTTGGAACCCACCGGAGTCGCCGAGACCGGGGCATACTTGGGAACTGGGACCCGAATCTGACTTTTAGAATAGTTGCCGTGCGGCATGATTGATGTGCGTCAGTTTGCAGGGAACGACTGCCCATTGGTCGGATTGACCAAATGAGGAAACACCCTCATCCTTCGTCCTGTCAGGAATGGCATGCGGAAGAGTCCGGCGCGGGACATCAACCCGGGCCGGCGCCGAAGGAGCAACCGCCCGGGAAACTCTCAGGCAAATAAACCGCATGCCGATGGCACTCTGGAAAGCGGCCGGATATAAATCCAACTGGCCCACCGAAGGTTGCAAGGTGATTGCCCGCCGGAGGTTCCGGATGGCGTCGCTCAATCTCTCAGGTTCCGTGACAGAGGGGGCTCTGATGTGCGCCATACCGGCGCATTGGAGTCGCGGATCGCTACATGACTGAAACAAACATTACTTCAACTCAATCACTCCGGCGCACACCACTTTATGCAGCGCATGTAAACCTCGGCGCACGCCTGGTGCCGTTCGCGGGCTACGAAATGCCCGTTCAGTACCCTACAGGCATTCTGGCCGAGCACGCGTGGACGCGCGACCACGCCAGCCTGTTCGACATTAGCCACATGGGGCAGGCAATTCTCATTTCTGGTGACGGCCGCCACGAGACGGTTGCTGCGGCGCTGGAATCCTTGGTTCCTTCTGACATCCTTGGACTTCAGCCGGGTCAGCAGCGCTACACGCAACTTTTGAACGATCACGGCGGCATTATCGATGATCTGATGGTGACGCGATCGCGCGATTCTAAAGACGGCGGTTCGCTGTTTCTTGTCTTGAATGCATCCCGAAAAGACATCGATTACGCCGTCATCGCAAAGCGCCTTGGCAAGGGCATACGTCTTGAGCCCAAAACTGATCGCGCATTGCTGGCACTGCAGGGCCCAAAGGCGGCGGGTCTTCTCGCGTTGACTTGTCATCAGTCGTCCAAGCTCGGCTTCATGCAAGCAACCTGCACGCAAATAGCTGGGATCGACTGTGACATCAGCCGCTCCGGCTACACCGGTGAGGATGGCTATGAGATCTCAGTCGCGGCGATTGACGCTGAGCGGCTGTGGCACATACTGCTTCACGCAACTGATCTGCGCCCATGCGGGCTTGGCGCGAGAGATTCACTGCGTCTCGAAGCCGGGCTCTGCCTCTACGGTCATGAACTCGACGAGAAGACATCGCCCATCGAAGCAGGGCTCGCTTGGTCGATTCAAAAGCGCCGCCGCCTGGGAGGCGGTTTTCCGGGAGCGGCGCGCATCCAGAGTGAACTTGCCAACGGCGTATCTCGCATACGTGTCGGCATCTTGCCGGAAGGCCGCGCGCCTGCCCGCGACGGCACGGAAATTCAGTCATCCTCAACTGAGAAAATCGGCGTTGTCACGTCGGGGGGCTATTCTCCTACGCTCAAACGGCCAATCGCCATGGGCTATGTTGAGAAAGAGCATGCGCAGCCGGGTGGCCAGGTCAAACTCATCGTCCGCGGCAGCGCGCTCGACGCCCAGATTGTGACGCTTCCATTTGTGCCGCACAGCTATCACCGTCTGTCCTGAGCGTTATTACGATACTTGCACCGTCACTTCATGAGGAGGAACTCTTGCTGAAATTCACCGAAGAGCATGAATGGCTGAGACTCGATGGCGATACCGCAACGGTGGGCATCACCGGGCACGCGACGACCCAATTGGGCGATCTTGTTTTTATAGAGTTGCCGAAAGTTGGCGCGAAGCTGAAAAAGGGAGCTGCGGCGTCGGTGGTCGAGTCCGTCAAGACAGCGTCCGATGTTTATGCGCCGCTCGACGGCGAGGTCGTCGAGGTCAACCAATCCGTTGCCGGCGATCCAACGATCGTCACAGCCGATCCCCTTGGCCGTGGCTGGCTCTACAAAATGAAACTTGCCAATGTCGCGGACCTGGACGCTCTCTTAGACGAAACCGCTTATAAGCTATTGACCGGTTGAGGGGCAGCATGAGCGCTGACAAATACGATCCATATGACTTTGCCAATCGCCGTCACATTGGCCCCTCAGCCAAGGAAATCGCTGACATGCTGGCGGTTGTCGGCGCGCCGGATCTCCACGCATTGATTGATGAGACAGTTCCGCCGTCAATCCGTCAGAAAGAACGGATCGATTTCGGCAAGTCGCTGTCAGAGCGCCGTGCCCTCGACAGGTTGCGCGAGGTTGCCAACAAAAATAAGCTGCTAACTTCGCTGATTGGCCAGGGTTATCACGGCACCACTATGCCGCCGGCGATCCAGCGCAACATTTTCGAGAACCCGGCTTGGTACACGGCCTATTCACCCTACCAACCGGAGATCAGCCAGGGCCGCCTGGAGGCCTTGCTGAACTTCCAGACACTGGTATCTGACTTGACAGCGCTCGACATTGCTAATGCGTCGTTGCTGGACGAAGCAACGGCCTCGGCCGAGGCCATGAGCATGGCGCGCCGCATCTCGGCGTCGGAAAACAACACATTTTTCGTCGATGAGAATTGCCTGCCGCAAACCATCGCCGTGGTTCAAACGCGCGCTGAACCGCTCGGCTGGAAAATCAAAGTCGGCAACCCTTTCACCGGCCTCGATGCAGCGGAGGTTTTTGGCGCAATTTTCCAGTACCCAGGCGTTTGCGGGGCGTTCCACGACTACACGGAGATTATCAAAAACCTTCACACGGCAGGTGCGATTGCCGTCATGGCCGCCGATCCGCTTGCCCTCACGCTCCTGAAGCCACCCGGCGAAATGGGCGCAGACATTGCGGTTGGATCGATGCAGCGTTACGGCGTTCCGATGGGTTACGGCGGCCCGCACGCCGCTTACATGGCAACGCGCGATGCCTATAAACGTGCGTTGCCTGGGCGGCTCGTTGGAGTCTCGGTCGATGCCCGCGGCAACCGGGCCTACCGTCTCGCGCTGCAAACCCGCGAGCAGCACATCCGGCGCGAGAAAGCGACATCGAACATTTGCACGTCGCAAGTTCTCCTCGCCGTCATCGCATCGATGTACGCGGTTTTTCACGGTCCCGCAGGACTGCGAGCGATCGCGCTGCGCGTTCACCGGGACGCGTGCCGCTTGAGCGAAGGCCTCGCCGGTCTCGGCTTTAAGATAACACCTGAAGCCTTCTTCGATACAATCGTCGTCGAGGTCGGTCCCTACCAAGGCCTGATCATGAAGAACGCCATCGATAACGGCGTCAACCTGCGCAAAGTTGGCAACGATAGGATCGGCATCACGGTCGATGAGCGCACGCGCCCCGACACGCTGGAAGCTGTATGGCGTGCATTCGGCGCCTTCGAACTCAGATACAGCGATGCGTATCCGCCCTCACATTTACCGGCCGCCTTACTGCGGACTTCTGAGTATCTCACCCATCCGATTTTTCACATGAACCGCGCCGAGAGCGAAATGACGCGCTACATGCGCCGCCTCGCCGACCGCGATTTAGCGCTCGACCGCTCCATGATCCCGCTCGGATCGTGCACGATGAAGCTCAACGCGACAGCCGAAATGCTGCCCATCAGCTGGCCGGAATTTGCCGAGATGCACCCTTTCGTTCCCGCCGGTCAGGCGCTCGGCTACAAAGAGTTGATTGACGATCTCTCGAAGAAATTGTGCACAATCACCGGTTACGACGCGATCTCAATGCAATCGAATTCCGGTGCGCAAGGCGAGTATGCCGGGCTGTTGGCAATCCGCGCCTATCACCAAAGCCGGGGCGACGGCAACCGCAACGTCTGCCTCATTCCCTCATCGGCGCACGGGACCAACCCCGCGTCCGCGCAAATGTGCGGCATGACCGTCGTGGTCGTTGGCACCGACAAGTACGGGAATATTGACGTTGATGATTTCCGGGCCAAAGCCGGGGCCCACGCCAAAGACCTCGCGGCCTGCATGATCACGTACCCCTCGACGCATGGCGTTTTCGAGGAAACCGTGCGCGAGTTGTGCGACCTCACACATGCCCTCGGCGGCCAAGTCTATCTCGACGGTGCCAATTTGAACGCGCTTGTCGGATTGGCGCGGCCCGGCGATTTCGGCGCCGACGTCAGCCATCTCAATCTCCACAAGACGTTTTGCATTCCCCATGGCGGCGGTGGGCCCGGCATGGGTCCGATCGGTGTCAAGGCGCACCTCATCCCATTCTTGCCTGGCCACCCCGAGACGGGCGGCGGCAGCCGGACTGTCTCGGCGTCACCCTACGGCTCGGCGTCGCTGCTGCCAATCTCGTGGAGCTATATTCTGCTGATGGGCGGGCGCGGCCTGACCCAAGCGACTCGTATTGCAATTCTCAATGCCAACTACATCGCCAAGCGGCTCGAAGGCGCCTACAGCGTGCTTTATAAGGGCAAAAACGGCCGTGTCGCGCATGAATGCATCATCGACACACGCCCGCTGCTCCAAAGTGCCGGTATCACCGTCGAGGATATTGCCAAGCGGCTGATCGACTGTGGCTTCCACGCGCCGACAATGAGCTGGCCGGTCGCTGGCACATTGATGATCGAGCCAACCGAGTCCGAAACGAAAGCCGAGATTGACCGCTTCTGCGACGCGATGCTGGCCATTCGCGAAGAAATCCGCGCCATTGAAAACGGCCATAGTGATCGCAAAAATAACCCGCTCAAAAATGCGCCACACACGGTCGAAGATCTCATCGGCGAGTGGAACCGTCCGTACTCGAGAGAGGCCGCCTGCTTCCCAGCTGGCGCCTTCCGCATGGACAAATACTGGGCACCGGTGAATCGCGTCGATAATACCTACGGTGACCGTAATCTGATGTGTTCATGCCCGCCCATGGAGAGTTACGCAAAAGCTGCCGAATGAGCCAGGACACTCCGGCGTGACCAAAGGTCCTGCAGACGATACGCGAAAATTGCCGGAACTGTCCGCTGATAGAGTCTAAACGGCAGGGTTATGAACGCGTCTGCTAGCCAGGAATTTGCGCGGAGATAAGGCCAAGTGTACGGGCCATTTTGCGCCCCTGTCGCTGGCGAGCCCAGAATGCCGGCAAAGAGGGTGACTGGTTGGCTGGGATGGAAGGGTTCGAACCTTCGCATGGCGGAATCAAAATCCGCTGCCTTACCACTTGGCTACATCCCAACAGCCTGGCCGGTAAGACCGGGCAGGCGCGCGCACCATAATCAGGGAACCCGCGCCATTCAATGGCAAGATTGTCCAAAAAGCGCGGCCAAATTCCTTTTGGTATTTAAGAAGTTGCATCCAAAAGCAGGTGCCGCCTAGGCCGATCATGCAGCGCTTGCGGATAAGAAACCCTGCCGCTATAAAGCCCGCTCCCTGCAGCGCCCGGTTTTGCCGTGTTTCTCAAGGGAGTTAAGCCTGCGTCAGGCTGACGGTCGGTGCGGAGCGTAGCGCAGCCTGGTAGCGCACTTGCTTCGGGAGCAAGGGGTCGGAGGTTCAAATCCTCTCGCTCCGACCAA
>JAYTQI010000532.1:0-5795 GCA_043746825.1 Hyphomicrobium sp.
CTGCGGTAGCTCGCCAGCTTTCGCAACGCTTGCAAATCGTGGATGATGACACTGCCCGACCGGACTGTGATCAAATTCCGTTCGCGCAGCAGCCGCAGCACCCGATTGACGTGAATGGCGCTGAGCCCTAAGGCGTCCGCCATAACATACTGGTTAAGCGGGCATTTGAATTCCGTCTCGGTCGCGAGCCCAACCAGCATGAGGCGTTCGGCCAACTCCATGAAGAAGTGAGCCGTGCGTTCGATCGCGGTGCGCCGCCCAATGCTGACAAGATGTTCAACAACCATGGCCTCATCACGGGCCGCGCTCCACATGAAGGCGGCCCTGAGCCGCGGGAACTCATCAAAGACTTCCGTCATCCGTGCCGCCTCGACTGCGCTGACATAGGCATCTGTTAGGGCTGAAAACGAATGATCCGAGGTGCGTAACAGCGCGCTGCGCAAACCGACACAATCGCCTGGGAGCGGAAAGCTGATGATTTGCCGGCCGCCATCGGGCAAGTCCTTGTAGCTGTTGGCCCATCCCGATTGAATGATGAATACCATATGGCCGGTGTGGCCTTCCTCTAGGAGTTCCTTGCCGCGTTTGACTTTGACCGGATCAGACTGAAGGCTGGCCAGGCAGATGAGTTCCTCGAGCGACAACTCACCGAAGGCGCTAAGTTTCTTGACCAGTGCGCTCTCTAAAGGCGGCATGTCGCAGGTCTCCGGCGACGGCGCTGCTAACGCCGGGTTCGCGGCAACTATGTGGCGCTACGGCCCAGCTCGCGCTATCCCAGGTTAGCTTGGGCACAGTGCTAGCGCATTATACCGCAGTTGAGGCCGCATCGTGGAACGAAAGCGCTCTGCCCTTCAGATATAGCTGCCGTGAGGGATTACTCTGGGAGACTGCGTTTTGACTAACCCACGTTGGCGTTGGAATTGGCCTAGTCATTTAACTTAGTGAAAAGAAACGCGGATAGTCCCACATCCCTCTGCAAGGCGAGTATCTAAACGTGACCACCCCAACAGACAAAGTGAGTTCAGCCACCGCCTCCGCTTCTGGCCTCGCCGCGTTGTCGATTTGCGAGTCCCTGATTCTTGCAATGGGCGATCTCAAAATTATGGGCGAGAAGGACGCGGTCGGTGTCATCACTGATGCGGCCTCTGCGCATCGTGGCGCGGGCAGTTCGACTCAAGATATCGCCATGCACAAAGAAGTCACGGCCATTCTTGACCGGATCCTATCGGGCGGCAATTCCATCCGCCGGCCTTGATCGCAAGCCGGTGTGCTTAGGATTGCGGTTAAGCGCGAGGTCACAGGCCGAGCGGCTGCACAACAAGCTCAGGAGTTGAAAGATGCTGGAAAAAGAAATCCCTCACAATGCTCTGGTCGTTGTCGCTGATGGCGTTGGCGCGCGGTTCTTCCGCAACTCTGGACAGGCTGGAAAAATAACACTGGTGGCTGAGGGTGAACTCAAGCCCCACGATCTGCTCAATGATGGCCCATCTGGGAAGCGGCCACCGGAATCCTCGCATCAGGAAACCGATGAAGCGACGTTCGCCAAGCAACTGGCGCATGAACTCTATCGCCGCGCCCACAGTGGCGACTTTGCTGCTTTAGCACTTGTCATCGATCCGCAAACGCTCGGACAAATCCGCCCGCTGCTGCATAAGGAAGTTCATGACCGGCTGGTTCGCGAAGTCGGCAAAACTTTCACGAAGGCGTCAATCGCCAGTATTCAAAGTGCTTTGAATAGGTAGCCGTAACGTATGTCCAAACCAGAGCCGGGGCTGACGGGCGCTTTCTGAGCGCTCCCAAAGCCGCAATTCGCGCCCGTAGTTTCGGGCTGCCTCCTCCGAGAAAATCTGTGCCGGTGAAGTGGACGGTCAACGCTATAACTGAGAACGGCGGCTGCGTCAGGAGAATATCTTAGCGGCGGCGTTTGCTGTAGGCTTGCCTCGCGAAACTGGAGTCAGATCATGACACATTCACAGGAAAAGCGAGCGACGCGGGCTGCTGAAAGCAAGGGGTACCATCTGCAGAAGGTGGGCAAGGGTCATGATCACGGCCGGTTCTCCATCCTCAATACTGCCGAAGGTTCGCGGATGCCCTCCGGGGTCCCAGGTTCCGAGTTCACGTTCTCGCTTCAGGAAGCCGAGGACTGGTTGGCCAAAGTAAAGATGTAAGCCGGGCTTGCTGGACTATGCAGCGAAGACCGCTCGGAGCCCATGACTGGGTGGCTGGGGAACTAGGATTCGAACCTAGACAGGCAGAGTCAGAGTCTGCAGTCCTACCGTTAGACGATTCCCCAAAAGCCGAACTCTGCCGGGGTCCAGAGGGAACCCAGCGAAGACCCGCCTTCTAGCCCCCATGCCCCGGCAATGCAAGTGCGGGCTGGCCCTGCCGCCGCACCCCGCGCAAGCGAGGGGACACGGGCGCGTTTGAGGTCCAGGCCCAGTGCCAACGTCGAGCTATTATTATGCGACCGATCATCTCGGCGTCGAGTTGAAAGCACGCCTTCGGCATGACGCGCGCGCTGCATAACGATGCTGGCCAAGTGGTGGCTTCGGCCTAGCGGGCTTCCGGCATCAGCAGTTCGGGGCGGTACTCAAAGTGCATAGTGTCGTAGTGGTGCCATTTGCCGCCCCAGATGAAGCCGTGCTTCTCAAACACCCGCACAATCTCAAACGGAATCCTGTTTCGATACCGGATGATCCCGCCGGGCGGCTTTCCAAACCAGCGCCAGTAGGCCGCATGCTTCAAGGCGATATCGATGGCGATGCCGTGACCGTGCGACGACATATGCTTGGTGCCCGCCACCTTGCGGCAATTGTAGGTGCCAGCGGTTGGAAACAAATCAGCGTTGAACTTCGAGGGCAAAGCATCCAGCTCCTCGCTGACCGCGCGCAACTGCTTTGCCGCGCCATTGATCTTGGAGAACTTGATTTTATGGCCATACTTTTTCGGAAGCCACACGATATCGACAAGCTTGGGCTCAACTTCGTGCTTCAAGCAATCGCCGTAGACCTTGGCAAAGAACGCTTCGTTGCGCGCACGTCCCGGATCATGGTCTTTGGCGGGCGGGGGCACAAGGCCTGCGGGATACGGCTGCGCCAGCATATCCTCTATGTCGGTATTTTCGAGCCAGTCCTCGATACCCTTGGGCACCTTGCCGTCATCAAAAGGCAGCCGCGTGCCATCCTTGAAGACCACATCGTTGCCCTCAACCCCAATGACGATGCCAGGATACGCCGCCACGAATCGCGCGGCGGCGTCCTCCCGCCTTGGCCGTGCAAACAGCTCATCGCCGACCGCGGGGCGGACGCAATTGAGCACTATCGTTAAGACCAGAACTAGCGCGTTGACCCCGGAAAACATGGGACTTTGCGCGAATTGCGAGCTGCTCTGCATAGGGATTTAATCCGCACCCGGATGAGGAAAGCTTTACGCCGCCGTTTGACCTGTTAGAGTGGTTCCCAAGTTTGGTCCAGAAAAAGGCCTGAAGAGCGCGCGCTGTTTTACCTGATCAACGCCAACTGATCAGTCCCGGTTATGCCCGGGGGCGGCCGTTAAGCCAGGTCCTGGAGACGCGCCGTGGAGCCTAAAAAACTAGGCCCCGATGCCCTGAGATGGGCGGAGGGACCAAATCCGCCAAATAGCGCGGCCAGTGCTCCAAGCCCTGGCCCGACCCCCGCTCAAAATGGCGCCCAGTCTCATCAGCCCGCTGTCCCAAACCGCGATCAGAATCTGCCACCCGTCTATGGCGCACTTGATCTTGGGACCAACAACTGCCGCCTATTGCTCGCCCGCCCGTCGCGGCGTGGATTCCGTGTGGTGGACGCTTTCTCGCGCATCATTCGCCTTGGCGAAGGCCTGACCGAGGCTGGCCGCTTGTCCGAGCCCGCTATGACACGGACCTTCGAAGCCTTGCGGATTTGCGCCGCAAAAATGACCCGCCACGGTGTCGCCCGGGCCCGTCTGGTAGCGACAGAGGCTTGCCGGGTGGCGGGCAACGGCGACGCCTTCATCGGCAGGGTCCGCGATCAGCTGGGTCTCGACATTGAAATCCTGGCGCCTGAGGAAGAAGCCAAACTGGCGGTTGCAGGCTGTTCATCCCTCATCGAGCCGCCTGCCGAATATGTGCTGGTGTTTGATATCGGCGGCGGCTCATCCGAAATCATTTGGCTCGATCTAACGCGCCCAGGGGCTTGGCGGCGAGGGCCCGGACGGCGCGTTGAAGTCAACGAGGCCATCGCAGCCTGGACGTCTTTGCCGGTTGGTGTTGTGACGCTCGCCGAGCGCTTTGATGGCCGCAACGTCACGGTTGAAAGTTTTGAAGCCATGGTGGCGTCGGTCACAGACATGCTGCAGCCCTTCGAGACCCGCTACAAATTCCGCGACAAGGCGAAGGGCCGCTCGCTGAGCCTGCTTGGCACATCGGGCACCGTGACGACCATTGCGGGCATCCTGCTTGGGCTTCCACGTTATGACCGCAGCAAAGTTGACGGCACTTGGCTTTCGGTGCCCGACATCATGGCGGTGACTCACGGTTTGCTCGCCAAAACCTACGAGCAGCGCATTGCCGAGCCCTGCATTGGGCGTGAACGCGCCGATCTTGTACTTGCAGGCTGCGCCATTCTCGAAGCAATTTTGCGGATGTGGCCAGCTGAGCGTCTGCGCGTCGCGGATCGTGGTCTGCGTGAAGGCATTCTGACAACGCTGATGCTGGAAGATGGCGTGTGGAGGTCTGGACGGCGGCGGCGCGGTGGCGGCGGGCCAAATGGCTGGCATGGAGACGGTCCATGAGTCAGCCTCCCATCAAAGGCCCAATCAAGGGCAGTGCTAAAAAGGGTTCCACGAAAGGCGGATCGCTCAGCGGCGGCCAGCGGCAACTGCGCACTTCGCTGAAAACAGCGCACAAGCGCACGGCTTCGTCACAACGCTGGCTTGAGCGGCAATTGAATGATCCTTACGTCGCGGCGGCCAAGCGCGAGGGCTACCGCTCGCGTGCCGCGTATAAGCTGAAAGAGATCGACGACCGCTATCACATCCTCAAAACCGGACAGCGCATCGTGGACCTTGGGGCGGCGCCAGGCGGCTGGTCGCAGATCGCCGCCACGCGCGTCAAATCATTGGAAGGCAAGGGCCAGGTCGTCGCCATCGACTATCTCGGCGTTGATCCCATTCCGGGCGTCACCATCGTTGAACTCGATTTCACCGACGACACGGCGGAAGCTAAACTCAAAGCCCTGCTGCGCGACGGCGGCGCCGACATCGTCTTGTCCGACATGGCCGCGCCAACGGTCGGCCACAACAACACTGACCACTTGCGCATCATGGGCCTCGCGGAGTTGGCCGCCAGCTTTGCGGTCGATGTGCTGGCGCCCGGAGGCATCTTCCTGTGCAAGGTCTTCCAGGGCGGCACCGAGCGCGATTTGCTCGACCTGTTGAAAAAGAATTTCAGCTCCGTCCGTCACGTCAAACCGCCCGCTAGCCGCTCCGACTCCGCCGAGCTGTATGTATTGGCCACAGGGTTCAGAGGCGAAAATCTAGCTAAATAACTGTGGCACCGTCTTTCCACTTTCCGGATTAAAACGCAATTCACGCTCCTCGCGTCCCGGACAGCGGCGCGACAGCACCGTGATGAGCCGGGGTCTTTACCTGTCTCGAGGGGGGTCAAAGATCCCGCATCTGCGCCGCACCAATGAAGGCTTGCTGTGTCGCGTGCGGGATGACGGGTGGAGTGGGCTCCCCCCAATGTCCGGTTGCGCTGGGAGGGCGGCTGCGCCAAGTTGTGCGCCTCAATTGATTCC